>JAYUSX010000081.1:0-2228 GCA_043755475.1 Actinomycetota bacterium | reverse complement strand
AACAGCGATGTCTGCGGAAGGGCTCCGACGACCAGCTCGTCGATCTCGTCGGGATCGATGATCAGTTCTGCTATGGGCACGTTGTCGGCCGCTTCGGGGAGCCGCAGCACGATGCCGTCGTCACTCCACATGATCTCG
Organism: Actinomycetota bacterium; assembly: GCA_043755475.1. GTDB lineage: Bacteria > Actinomycetota > Acidimicrobiia > Acidimicrobiales > Ilumatobacteraceae > VFMC01. The sequence goes on along the minus strand of JAYUSX010000081.1, from coordinate 2,090 downwards.
ATCGGCATGTCGAATCGCTCCATCAGCCGACGCTCGATCGCCATCGCCCACGGCGCGTGAACCGGCGTGCCGAACGGCGACAGGATGCAGACCCGCCAGTCGCCGATCTCGTCGCGGAACCGCTCGACCACGACGGTGCGGTCGTCGGGAACGACGCCGGTGGACTGCGCCTGCTCCTCGAGGTACATCAGCACGTTGTTCGCGGCATGAGGGTCGAGTTGATACCGGCCACGCAGCTGCTCGAGCGCCTCGGGGGCATCGAGTGCCCGCATCTCGCGTTGGAACGCGCCCAGCGCTCGGCCCAGCTCGAGTGGACGGCCGGGGCGGTCACCGTGCCAGAAGGGCATCTTGCCGGGCTGGCCAGGAGCGGGTGTGACCGTGACGCGCTCGAAGGTGATGTCCTCGATCCTCCAGGTGGACGCTCCGAGGATGAAGGTCTCGCCCGGCCGGCTCTCGTACACCATCTCCTCGTCGAGCTCGCCGACGCGGGTGCCGTCGGGGAGGAACACGCCGAAGAGGCCTCGGTCGGGGATCGTGCCGCCGCTGGTGACGGCGAGGCGCCTCGATCCCTCGCGGGCGCGCACGGTCTCGTTCACGCGGTCCCACACCAGCCTCGGGCGCAGCTCGCTGAACTCCTCGCTGGGGTACCGGCCCGACAGCAGATCGAGCACGTTGTTCAGCAGCTCGTCGCTCAGTTCGTGGAAGCACGCACAACGACGCACCAGGAGGCCGAGATCGGCGACGGTGACATCACCCGTGATGGCGACGTGGGCGACGATCTGCTGAGCCAGCACGTCGAGGGGGTTGCGCAGGAAGCGGGTGGTCTCGATGTCTCCATCGAGCATGCGCCGCACCACCACGGCCGCTTCCAGGAGATCGCCCCGGTGCTTGGGATACAGGGTGCCCTTGCTCGGTTCACCGACGGAGTGGCCGGCGCGACCGATGCGCTGCAGGCCGCGGCTGACGGCTCCGGGTGACTCCACCTGGATGACGAGATCGACCGCGCCCATGTCGATGCCGAGTTCGAGGCTGGACGTGGCCACGATCGCCCGCAGCGTGCCTCGCTTCAACTCGTCTTCGATGACCACTCGCTGCTCGCGGGCGAGCGAGCCGTGATGTGCCTTCACCAGATCGATCGGTCGGTCGCTCTCTTGCTGGTCGGGCTGTTCGGAACCCTGGCGCGCCGCGGCGAGCTGGTCGGCATACAGCTCGTTCAGCCGCGCCGCCAGCCGCTCGGCCTGGCGCCGGGCGTTGGTGAAGACGATCGTGGTGCGATGCGCCAGGATCTGTTCGAGGATGCGCGGGTAGATGCTCGGCCAGATGCTGGTGCGGGCAGGCGCGGTCGATCCCAGCGGTCCGCTGCGCACGTCGATGCCGGGAGCAGAGGCGCTCCCGAGGTCTCCCATGTCCTCGACCGGCACCACCACATCGATCTCGAGCGTCTTGCGGATGCCTGCATCGACGATCACCACGGGCCGCAGGCCCCCGTCGTCGGTGTGACCACCGAGGAAATGTGCAACTTCCTCGAGCGGGCGCTGCGTCGCAGACAGGCCGATCCGCTGCGGCGGCCTGGCGGTGACCTGCTCGAGCCGTTCGAGCGACATCGCAAGATGCGCACCGCGCTTGGTCGCGGCCATGGCGTGGATCTCGTCGATGATGACGGTCTCGACGTTGACGAGGGTGTCGCGCGCCGACGAGGTGAGCATGAGGTAGAGGCTCTCGGGCGTGGTGATCAACATGTCGGGTGGGCGACGGATGAGCGCCTGACGATCCTTGGCCGAGGTGTCGCCGGTACGCATCGCCACCACCGGCTCGACGAAGGCCTCGCCCAGGCGCTCGGCGGCCAGGGCGATGCCCATCAACGGTGAGCGCAGGTTCTTCTCGACGTCGAACGCCAGCGCTCTTAACGGAGAGATGTAGAGCACCCGGGTGCGCTGCTTCGCATCGGGTGGAGGGGTGGTGGTGAGCCGGTCGATCGACGCGAGAAACGCGGTGAGCGTCTTGCCGGAACCGGTGGGGGCGCAGATGAGCGTGTGCTCGCCACGCGTGATGGGGGGCCAGCCCTGCACCTGGGCGGGCGTGGGTTCGGG
>JAYUSX010000080.1:0-5605 GCA_043755475.1 Actinomycetota bacterium | reverse complement strand
GGCCGGGAGCTTCGACGCGGCGATCTCGCGGGTCGGCCTCATCTACTTCCCGAATCGCCAGGAGGCGCTCGGCGGAATCCGCCACACGTTGCGCGAAGGCGGACGGTTCGCGACGGTGACCTACTCGACAGCGGCATCCAACGGCTTCTTCTCGCTGCCGGTCTCGATCATCCGTGACCGCGCCAAGCTTCCCCCGCCTGCGACCGGCCAGCCCGGTCCGTTCAGCCTCGCTGATCCTGCAGTACTCGAGCGTGAGCTCACCCGAGCGGGATTCCACGACGTCGTCGTCGAGGTCGTCGACGCTCCCGTTCGGCTCCCATCGGCTGCCGATTGCGTGCGCTTCGAACGCGAATCGTTCGGTGCCCTACATCAGATGCTCGGCACGCTGGACAACGATGAACAAGCGGAAGTGTGGGGTGAGATCGAACAAGCCCTGACCCAGTACGACACGGCCGATGGATTCATCGGACCGTGCGAGTTGTTGATCGCAGGAGCGACGCGATGAGCGCCCGGGGAGAGTTCCGCGTCGCCGCGGTGCAGGCAACCCCGGTGTACTTCGATCGAAGGGGCACCCTCGACATCGTCGCCGACCACGTCACCAGAGCCGGTGCCGACGGAGCGAACCTCGTCGTCTTCCCCGAGTCCTTCGTCCCCGGATACCCCGACTTCGTCTGGCGGATTCCCGTACCGGACGACCGTGGCTGGTACCAACGTTTCGAAGACCAAGCCGTCGAGGTCGACGGGTCCCACCTCGATCCCGCACGCGCGGCAGCTGCAACGGCCAGCGTGTGGGTCGCCCTCGGCATCACCGAGCGCTCGAGCTCGGGCACGCTCTACAACTCCGTCGTCTACATCGACGACCGGGGGGAGATCGCCGGGCTCCACCGCAAGCTGATCCCGACGGCGGCCGAGCGAACCGTCTGGGCGAACGGCCAGGGACCGATGCTCACCGTCGTCGACATCGGCGGCGTGAAGGTCGGCTCACTGATCTGCTGGGAGAACTACATGCCGCTCGCCCGCGCCGCACTCTACGAAAAGGGCATCGACGTGCTGCTCGCGCCGACCTGGGACAACAGCGACGAGTGGGTGCCGACGCTGCGACACATTGCCAAGGAGGGTCGCGTGTTCGTCGTCGGCGTCAGTGCTTGCATCCGTGAAAGCGACGTGCCGGCGGATCTTCCCCGCGCAGCCGAGGTCTACGCCGATCCCGACGGGTTTCTGTCCCGCGGGAACACGACCATCGTCGCTCCCGGCGGCGAGATCCTCGAGGGGCCGCTCGTCGCCCAGGAAGGGACCGTGACAGCTACGTTGGATCTCGACCGGATCGCCGCTGGTCGCCGCTCGTTCGACCCTGTCGGCCATTACGCCCGACCTGACGTTCTCACTCTCACGGACAACACCTACAGAGATCGAAGATGGACCCGTGGTCACCAATCGGTCACGTCGCCGTGACAGTCGCGGTCAACCCGCTTCGAACGCATCCGCAGTCAGCAAGATCGCGCTCTCGACCGGGGGTTGACAACAGAGTTGTCAGCACGACGTTCCATGCGCCACGAGACCTCGACGTCGATTCAGCTCAGTCGTGGCGAAGCAGATCCAGGTTCCGAAAGGTGGGCGGACGCGTGGCAAGTGTTGTGACGCTTCAGCAACTCCTCGTAGTTCGGGCTCTCGATTTCGATCAGCTGCAAGTACGACACCGCCGTCACTCAACCTTCAGAGAAGCGCGGATCATCTCGCGAAGCTCGGGACCCGGTTCGTGCTGATGGGCGGCAATCGCATGGGCAACCGCCGCATCCAGAACCTCGCCCTCTTGCCCTGCGATCGTGAGCGTGCATCCGCTCTCGTTCGGAAAATCCCGGCAGTCGACAACCATACGCGTGGCCATGAGCATGACCTCCTCTGACAGGGTTTCGGTCCATCGATCCCCTCGACAGACGGTCGCGCCGGCACGAAGGTGTGTCAAGGGGTCCGATCGGGGTTGATCACATGGTTGGTGTCGCGTCGCCAGAATCGTCGCAGGGCCCGGTCCTTGTCGTCGTTGCTGCCCAGGGCCTTCGTCCGTGACCGTCAATCGATGTTGGGCCGTGCCCTGTTCGACGGCGATCATCACCGTGGTGTCCGGCGGTGCGATGCCGAGCGCGTTGTCGAGCACGGTTCGGTCGGGCAGCACACCCTCGGTGAGATCACGCCACGACCGACGGATGAAGTAGGCGGGCCTCGCCAACGGGCGTGGACGGAGGGTCATGGAGTCGGCCGGGCAGGTCAGTGGTGGGGGGTGCCGATGCAGAACTCGTTGCCCTCCGGGTCGGTCAGGGTGGTCCAGCGCATGCCGTACTCGTCCTTGTCGTGAACGTGCGTGGCGCCGAGCGCCATCACCCGTGCAACTTCGGCGGACACGTCGTCGGCGTCGAGGTCGAGGTGCACCCGATTCTTCACGGTCTTGCCCTCGGGCACCTGGATGAACATGTATGCGGTGCGCGACGAGTCGGCGAGGCCGATCGAGGCGAAGAACGGCGACGGCGGCATCGGATCGGTGTCGACCGGCCGGTCGAGAACGGCTGACCAGAACTGGCTGACGATGGTGGCATCGGCGCAATCGAAGGTGACGGCTTTGTGGACGAGGGTCATCGGAACTCCTCCTGTGGGTTGGGTGACGAGTGGAACGGTCGAGAGTCTGCGATCGGCCAGGCGATCTCGGTGCGCTGCCCGCGGTCGGGCAAGAGGCCTCCCGATTCGTCGGTTCTGACGACGTACAGCTCGCGCACCGGTTAATCGCTTTCAGACCCGAGCGAGCTCGATGCTGCATTCGACGAGCGCACGCAACGTGTCGGCATCGACGTCGGCGAGCCGCTTGACATACAGGCAGCCGACGCCACGTCGGTGTGGACCGAGCGCCTCGAACAGCGCCGGTTCGATCTCGGTGTTGAGGTAGAGCACGAGTTCGTTCTTGCGGGGCGCGAAGGCGACCACTGGCCAGGAGGTCTGCTGGGTGCGCGTCGTGGTGTAGGTGAGCTCGCCGTAGCCCACGATCGACGGTCCCCACATGACGGGTGTCTCGCCGGAGGCTGCCCGCATCATTTCGTCGATCGCCATCGCATCCGTGCGGCGCCCTTGATGTGAGATGGCGGCAATGAAGTCGGCGACGTTCGCATCGGTAGGTCGTGTCTTGGGTTCGGCCATGTGCAACCGTAACCCGCGTCGTCGGGGGCACGCCCGTGCATCCGGTCCGCCGGTGGCGATCAGCGCAGCGGTTCCAGCGATCGGACCGACAGTTCGAGGGTCTCGCGGTAGTGCACGTCGCCGATCGGTGACGACGAGTTCGTCTCCTTGGTCGAGGTGAGGGCGATCGGGAGGCCATGGTCGTCGACGAACCAGTCGGTCGTCGTGTGATCCCAGTGCTCGTCGTTGTCGTCGACCGTCATGCGCATGTGCCAGACCGGCACCTCGGTGCCGTCGACGGTGCGCGTCGTGCGTTCGACGACTGTCCAGGTGGCGACCCACGGATTGTCCCTGAGGAGACACGACTGCACGACGGGCTCGGCCGACGGGTCAGCGTTGGGGACCACGACCACGCTGCGATCGCAGTCGAAATGGTTGAGCTCGGACGTCTGGAAGAAGTCGTGATACTGGATCGCATCGGGCTGGAGTTCGATGCCACGCTCGGTGACGCAGAGCCGCCACTCGTCGCGACGTTCGCGCAACGCATCCCACCGCAAGCGGACACCACAGCCCACGGCGGTGACGGTGATCGTGGTCTCGGCCGGGTACTCGTGGCGCGCTCCGTCGAGCGCGTCGACGTCTTCCCAGCCGTTGGTGGCATACCGGTACACACCGGGTTCGACGAGGGTCGACGTCGCGCTCGGCACGGTCGGTGCCGTCGTCACCGACACCGTGCCCGTGGCCGGGGCAGTCGTGTCGGTTGCGGCTGTGTCAGGCGCGGCCGTATCAGGCGCTGCCGTGTCGGACGCGATCGTCGAGGCGCGGTAGTTCTCGACCACCTCATCGATGGTGACGACGTGCGCTCGGTCTCGCGGCCACAGCAGCATGCCGACCACGGCCACGACCACCACCACGGTGACGGCCGAGGACACGAGCACGATCCGTCTCTTGGTCTGCGAACGTGTCGCCATCGTCGACCGCCGCGTCGCCCTCATCGGCTCGTCTCGGAGGCGGGCGATACTCGCCCCAGACCGTCGACGAGGTCGAACACGACGAGTCCCGCAGGTCCACCGTCGAGCATCGCGACCAAGGCTGCCCCTGCGCTCTGGTGATCGGGATGCTCCAGGTAGGTGTCTCGTGCGGACGCGTCGACGAACTCGATCACGAAGCCGTCGTCGAATCCCTGGGACAGGTGCTCGGTGCTCGAGTTCGCACCGCACACGATCCGTTCGAGCCCGGTACCACACTCTGCAGGGATGCAAGCCGCTGATAGATCGCGTCCTTGTCGCTGTTGCCGATCTTCGACCCGAATCTGAGGAGCACGCAGTGCCGGATCATTCCGATGACGGTAGTTCCGATCGTCTCACCCCGGGTGGTGCGGGATCGCCCTCGCTGTCGAGGCTCAGATCTTCCAGAGCGATCGGTAGTTGACGATCGGCCGTTCGAATTCGACGCCGAGCACCACGGGTACAGGGTCATGTCTCGTGCTCAGTACGGTGCGGTCGTGCACCTCACCGCCGACGATCGCCTCGACATCATGGAGCTCCCTGCCCGCTACGCGGACGCCCTCGACCGGTTGCAGCCCGAACGTCTGCGCCAGGTGTTCACCACCGACGCGATCTGGGAGGTCACCGACGGCCGGTTCCGCCTGGTCGGCCTCGACGAGATCATGGAGTTCATGGGCCGCACCGGCGTGCATCCGGGCTCCCACATCCTGACGAACATGTTCATCGAGTCGGTGTCGACCGACCCGCGCGACGGCGGCCCGTTGGTCCGGCTGTGGTCGCGCGGTCTGTACCCGGTCGGGCCATCCGACCGGAAGGATCCGACCGGCGTGTTCTACGGGTCGTACGACGACGACGTGGTGCGCACCGACGACGGCTGGCGGATCAGGCACCGGCGCTACCGCCACGGTTCGTAGTCCGTCAGGTATCGCTGCGGCTGGGCTGCACGCCGGCGACGGCGAGAAGGGACTCCACGCAGTCGCGGATCGAGTCGTCGAACGGCCGGAACTCGATCGGCAGCACCGATCGGATCCGGTCGTTGCGCAGTTCGAGCCCCGCCCAGATCGCGCGGAACTCGGCCTCGCGAGCTCGATGACGCTCCGGTGCGCTGTCTGCGATCGCCCCCGGATCGTGACGCAGCTGCGGGAGCACGCGATCGATCGTCGCCACGATGTCCTCGTAGTCGCGCCGCTCGGTGGACCAGGCGAGATACCGCTCGCCGTTGGCGACTCGATCGCTCTCGAGCAGACCCGCATGGCAGGCGGCGTCGTCGCGCACGTCGACCGGCATCCACGGTCGGTAGGGGCCGGTGCCGTGAAAGATCTCGCAGCGACCGCGCAGCATCAGCTCGATCAGGTGCTGCCACGGCCCGCCGTTCTTCTGGTGCGCCGACTGGATCGGCCCGACGTTGTCGGCCGGGCAGATCGTGATCGCGTCCCAGC
>JAYUSX010000079.1:0-5627 GCA_043755475.1 Actinomycetota bacterium | reverse complement strand
CCTCACCGCGCTCGGCAAGACCTACACCGCCGAGGTGGTGCTCGGTGTCGAGACGTCCACACTCGACGACTCGGGCGAGGTGACAGCCCGCCACCACATGTCGGGCATCACCCTCGATCGCGTCCGAGCCGTGGTGGCCGAACACCTCACCGGCCCGATCATGCAGGTGCCGCCGATGGTGAGCGCGCTGAAGGTCGACGGTCGGCGGCTGCACGAGCTCGCCCGTGAAGGCATCGAGGTGGAACGCCGACCGCGCCCGGTCACCATCCACCGCTTCGAGGTGGAAGCCACCGACGATCCCCTCGTCTACCGCATCGAGGCGACATGCTCGTCGGGCACCTATGTGCGCACCTTGGCAGCCGATCTCGGCACGCTCCTCGGCGGCGGTGCCCACCTCCGCCAGCTGCGACGAACGGCGTGTGGCAGCTTCGACGAGTCGCAGGCGCTGGCCCCCGATCAGGCAGTGCTGATCACGATGGCTGAAGCGATGCGTGACTACCGGTCGGTCTCGGTCGATGCGGCGACCGCGGCGCTCGTGCGCAACGGCCGCAAGCTGCCCACCGACGACCAGTGGGCGGGCGACGGTCCCTGGGCGGTACTCGACCCAGACGGCGACCTGATCGCGATGTACGAGCGGGTGGACGGCGCGACCGCCAAACCCGATGTGGTGATCCCGGTGTCCTGAACGAGGTGGCAGTAGGTCGTTCGACCTGTGACGCAGGTGAACTGCGTGGTCGCGGGTGCTGCCAGATATCGTCGCTGCTCGTGCAGGTGATCACGGATCTGTCCCGCTCGCCTTGGGCCAGCGACGGCTCGCAACGCAGCGTCTTGACCATCGGTGCCTACGACGGCGTGCATCGAGGTCATCAGGCGATCATCGCCGCCGTGCGCCAGCAGGCTGCCGAGTTGCAGGCCCGGTCGGTCGTCGTGACCTTCGATCGCCACCCGGCGTCGGTGGTCCGACCGGAATCGGCGCCGAAGCTGCTCACCGATCTCGACCAGAAGCTCGAGCTGCTCGAAGCCACCGGCGTCGACGCGACGGTGCTGGTGCGGTTCGACCTCGAGCAGGCCGGTGAGTCGCCCGACGCGTTCGTCGAACGGGTGCTCGTGGGCGCCCTGGGCGCCCAGCGCATCGTCGTGGGTGACGACTTCCACTTCGGCAGGGGTCGCTCGGGCAACGTCGCGCTGCTGCGCGAGTTGGGCGTGCGTCACGACTTCGACGTTGAGCCGCTGCCGCTGATCGATCGCGGCGACGGCGTCGACGAACCGCTCAGCTCCACTGCGATCCGCCGAGCGATGGCGGGCGGCCAGGTCGAGCTGGCCAGGTCGATGCTCGGCCGGCCGTTTCAGGCCCGTGGTCGCGTGGTACAGGGCGACCAGCGCGGCCGCTTGCTCGGCTTCCCCACCGCCAACGTCGAGGTGCCCAATGCGATCTGCATCCCCGCCGATGGCGTGTACGCGGGGTGGTACATGCGTCCCGACGGCGTCCGTCATGCATGCGCGATCAACCTCGGTCGACGGCCCACGTTCTACGAGCATGCCGATCATTCGCTGCTCGAAGCGCACCTGCTCGACTTCAACGACGACCTGTACGGCGAAGCCGCCCGCGTGGAGTTCACCAACTTCCTGCGCAGCGAGCGCAAGTTCGACGGCATCGACTCGTTGGTTTCTCAGCTGAAGCAAGACATCGAGCACGCCCGCAGCGTCCTCGACGTGTGACTCCGCCAGCGAGTCGCTCGCACCCCGGTCACCGAATGCGCCGGCGAGTGCGATCAGCCTCCAGGACTCTCGTCATTCATGGCTGAGCCCTCTGCGTAGAGACGTTTGACCACCTGATCCACCGACGGTTCCTCGATCGACAGGTCGACCACCGGTGCCGCTGCAGCGACGGCGGCGATCACGTCGGCAGGGTTCCCCTCGAAGCGGAGCCATTGGCGCGGCCCGTCGATCCGCACCACCTCGGCGCCGGCGATGGCGAGCGGCTCGACCGGCTCTGGTGTCGTCACCACCAGCGTGCGTCCGGTGCCGAGCCGGCGAACGAGATCGGCGAGGGCGCCGTCGTGCACGAGTTGGCCGTGATCGATGACGATCACACGGGGGCACAACCGCTCGATGTCGACGAGATCGTGGCTCGTGAGCAGGATCGTCGTGCCGTTCGAGCGGTTCTCTTCGGCCAGGAATCCGCGAACGGCCGCCTTGGCGACGACGTCGAGGCCGATGGTGGGCTCGTCGAGGTACACCAACGAGGGTTCGTGCAGGAACGCTGCGGCGAGGTCGCCGCGCATCCGCTGGCCGAGGCTCAGCTGGCGAACCGGGGTGTCGAGGAACGGGCCGAGATCGAGCAGGTCGACGAAGCGCGCCAGGTTGGCGGTCGCGGTGGAGGCGGGCACGCGGTAGACGTGCCGCAGCAGCTCGAAGCTGTCGCGCAGCGGAAGATCCCACCACAGCTGACTTCGCTGCCCGAACACCACGCCGACCCGCTTGGCCACTGCGACTCGTTCACGACTGGGATCGAGGCCGGCCACGTGCACGCGGCCCGACGTCGGAACCAGGATCCCGGTGAGCATCTTGATCGTGGTGCTCTTGCCGGCGCCGTTCGGACCGAGGTAGCCGACGAACTCGCCGGCGTCGACGGTGAAGGAGATGTCATCGACCGCACGGTGTTCGCCGCGGGTGTACCGCAGGCCGGCCCGTCGTCGACGGATGAACACCTTGGCCAGATGCTCGACCTCGATGAGCGTCGTCATGATCCTGTTCCCCGATACGTGCGTACCGCGGCGCGCCACACAACACCGGCGATGATGCCGAGTCCGATCGCGGCCGGTACACCCGACACCCTCAGGACTGCTGCGGCGTCGCTCGGCTCCTGTCCGACGAGATGGCGCACCGGGAAGTACGCGACGCATCCAAGGGGCACGACGAACAGGATGAAGCGTCGCAGCCACGCGCCGTAGATCCCGATGGGATACGACGTCAGTTGGCGACCGCCGTAGGTCAGTGAGTTGGTGATCTCCATCGTGTCGACCGTCCAGAACGTGCTGGCCGCGCCGATCACCCAGATCGCGCAGAAGATCAACGTGCCGGCGGTGATCGTCGCGGTCAGCAGCACCACCGTGCCCGGGCCGATGGGCAACCCGAGTCGCTGCCAGGCGACGACGAGCACGCCGAGTGACAGGATCACCTGGCCGATTCGTCGGAGCGAGAAGTCGGACGCGATGACCAACAGAAGCGAACTTCGCGGTTGCAGCAGCACCATGTCGAAGGTGCCGGTGCGGAGCTCGCCCGGCAGCGAGTCGAGGTGGCCGACCACGAGGTCGGCGAGGGCGAACGAGGTCTGGGCCACACCGAACAGCACGCACACCTGCAGCGCCGACCAGCCGGCCATCGTCGGCACGTTCGAGAACAGGATGAGCAGCGCAACGAGATCGAGCGCGCCGACCAGCATCGCTCCGAGGGCATCCGACACGAAACCCCACGGGTACTGGAGCTGCGAACGCACTCTGCTTCGGACCAGGCGCACGTACAGCCGGACGTCATCCACCATGCACCACCGCCACCCTCACGCCTCGGGTCTGAACTACGCGGCCGACAGCCAGCACGACCACCGCCCAGACGACCTGCAGTCCGATCGGTGTGAGCCGTGCCAGACCGTCGCTGCGTTCCAGCCACACGTCGACGGGTGACTGCATCATCTGCGCGAAGGGCAGCAATCGAACCACCGGTTGGAACCGGTCGGGAAAGAAGGCGAGGCTGACGATCGCCCCCGACAACACGCTCCAGATCGCCATCGACAGGCGTACGACGCCACGGACATCACCGATCCAGAACGCGGCGAGGTTCACGATGTAGCGGAGTCCGAAGCTCACGACCACCGCGAGCGCGACGGAGACGGCGAACAGGGGAACCGTGAGCGCGTTGGTCGGCAATCGGAGGGTGAACAGGAACGAGGCGAGCAGGAACGGGACGGTGCCGCGGACCATCGCGTGGTACGTCGCCCGACCGATGTCGTGGCACAACCACCACCGCTGCAGGTCGACGGGGCGGGCGAGGTCGACTGCGATCTCACCCGACCTGATCCGGTCGCCGAGCTCGGTCCAGCCCCAGATCGCGATCGTCACGAGCATCCCTTGCATCACCCACGTCTGGGTGACCAGCTCCTGTTCGGTGTAGCCGCTGGTCGTCGCACGCTGCCCGGCGACTGCGATCACTGCCGACGACAACAGCACACCGAAGAACGTGTTCGTCAGGATGCCGGCAAACGTCGCTGCCCGATACGCGGCGAAGCGCCGGAACGCGGCGCGCGCCACTGCCAGGTCGAGCGCCGGGGTCCCCACCCCGACAGCCTCGCGCATCTGTCAGTCGCCGGCGGCTGCTCCCGCAAGGCCGGCATCGACTCGTCCGTACGACGTGGTGCGCTGTTCGGCGCGGCGGCCGAGCTGCTCGGCGAGCTGGGTGAAGCGTTGCGGGGTCATCTCCTGGCCATGCGCGGCGCCGGCCGCTCGCGAGATGTTCTCGTTCATCAGCGTGCCGCCCATGTCGTTGCACCCTGCGTTCAGCAACTGCACGGCACCGGTGAGCCCGATCTTCACCCACGACACCTGGATGTTCGGGATCCAGCCGTGGTAGGCGATGCGGGCGATCGCGTGCATCAGCAGCGTCTCGCGGAACGTCGGGCCACGGCGCGACTTGCGCTGCAGGTAGATGGGCGAGGCCATGTGCACGAATGGCAGGCCGACGAACTCGGTGAAGCCGCCGGTCTCCTTCTGCAGGTCGCGGGTGACCAACATGTGCCGAGCCCAGCTCTCGGGATGCTCGACAGAGCCGAACATGATCGTCACGTTCGAACCCAGACCGATGCCGTGCGCCTGCCGGTGGCACTCGAGCCACTCCTCGGTGTTCACCTTGTCGGGGCACAGGATCGCTCGGATGTCGTCGTCGAGGATCTCGGCTGCGGTGCCCGGGAGCGAAGCCAGGCCGGCGTCCTTCAGCCGCAACAGGTAGGTGCGCAGGTCCTCGCCCAGCCGGCGTGCTCCCTCGGTGACCTCGAGCGCGGTGAATCCGTGCACGTGCATGTCGGGCACCGCCTGCTTCACGGCCCGGGTGACGTCGATGTAGTAGTCACCGTCGAAATCGGGATGGATGCCGCCCTGCAGGGTGACCTCCGTCGCGCCGAGGTCGGCAGCCTCGCGAGCGCGGTCCGCGATGTCGTCGAGGGTGAGCAGGTACGGCGTGCCGCGCAGGTTGAGGCTGAGCTTGCCCTTGCTGAACCCGCAGAACTTGCACTTGAACGTGCACACGTTGGTGTAGTTGATGTTGCGGTTGTGAACCCAGGTGATCGGGTCGCCGACGACGTCGCGGCGAAGCTCGTCGGCGAGCTCGGCGATCGCCACGACCTCGGGGCCACGGGCGCGGAACAGTGCGACGATCTCGTCGAAGCCCACCTCCTGGCCCATCCGTACACCGTGGAGGATCTCGTCGATGCGTGAGCCGGGCCGTGTCGCCGAACGGCCAGGGACGAGCGTCATCGGTTCGGTGTTCGCGCCGCTGTACCACTGGGTGCTGCGATGCCCGACGAGCACTACTTCGGCCCCGTCCTGCACCACGTCGGCAGCGGTGACCTTCTCGGG
>JAYUSX010000078.1:0-5649 GCA_043755475.1 Actinomycetota bacterium | reverse complement strand
CGCAGCGACGACAGCGGTCTTGAACTTGTTCGATGTGCGAATGGTCTTCATGTTGTTCCTCCTCACCACTTCTTCGGGGCCGCAACGGCGGCGACGGTGAGAACCAGGGTGACCACCTTGGTGACGGTGCTCACGTGTGGGATGGAATGGGTCATCTTCAGCCTCTGTTCAGTTGTGCGGGCCTGTCGGGCGTCGACTCCGACGAGCAGTTGGGGGGCGTTTCCACCGATGTCTTGCGTCGAACTGATCATGGACATCGCACGTCAAAATGTCACGTCAAGTGTTGATCTGAACACCGCCGATGGATCGGCCACGCTCCGTTGGCGTGCGCCATGCCACGGACGGTGAACACCACACTCTGCGGTCAGGCACGCCCACCATTCGCGACCTTCGGGTTCCTCCACCACCGGTGGCGGCTTCGTCAAGACGGCGACGCTACGGTGCGTGGGCGGTGAGACAGAGCTCACGAGAGGCCCGTCGGGCCGCGGCGACACACCATGGGCGAGGAGAGCTCGATGAACGGCGACCAGGCGATGCGGGCACACTCGGCGACGCTGCCGGCACCGGTGTTCGAGCACCCGGCATGGGTGACCCCGAAGCCGCTGGCCGAGTCGACCGTCGCGATCGTCACCTCGGCCGCGCTCTACGCCGCCGGCGACCAGGCGTTCAGCGCCGGCGACACCGGTTTCCGACTGATCGACAGCGACCGTCGCGACCTCGTGCTCGGCCACTGGAGCCCGAACTTCGACCGAGCCGGGGTGGCCATCGATCTCAACGTGGTCTACCCGATCGATCGGTTGCAGGAGCTCGCCGATCGAGGTGTCATCGGCGCGGTGGCGCCCCGCCACGTGAGCTTCGCCGGCAACCAACCCGACGACGTCTCGACGATCCGGCTCGACACGGGCCCGGCAGCAGCAGCGGCCCTGCGTGCCGATGGCGTCGACGTGGTGATCCTCACGCCCGTTTGACCGCTCTGCACGCGCACCGTGAGTGTGCTCGCCCATGTGTTCGAAGCAGCAGGCATCGCGACGATCGTGCTGTCGTCGGTTCGTGAGATGGCCGTCAAGACGTCCCCACCCCGAGCACTGCACTGCGAGTTCCCGCTCGGTCGACCGTTGGGGCGTCCGGCCGACCCGGTGTTCCAGCACGACGTGCTCGCTCGTGCGTTCGCACTCCTCCTCGAACCATCGGGTCCGGTGCTCGTCGACCACCCCGAGGTGATCGAGGCCGACGAGTCTCCGCTCGCATGCACGCTGCCACCACGGTTCGATCCGTCGCTGCCGCCCGCCGTCGACGAGGCCCGCGGGCTGCGCAAGGCCTACGACCGTGCGCTCGCCCGACGCGGCGTCTCGTCGGTCGGGCGCGTGGTCGATGCCGACGGTGTGCCGGCGGCACTCGGCGTGCTCCACGCCATCGCGCAGGGAGCCGACTGGACGCAGGCCGGCATCCCCGGCGGCAACACCACAGCTATCTGCCACGACATCCGCACGTACTACGAAGAGGCCGCGCTCGAGCTCGCCGATGGCCCCACCCCGGGCGGGCGTGCGGTGGAGGACTGGTTCTTCGAGCAGACCGAGGCGGGCGCCACCGTGCTCGCGGCGCGGGCCGCGATCCGAGACGCCGGCGGCAAGTTCCCGGTGTGGTTCTACATGACCCCCGGTCACCGCTGAGCAAACGCGCTCGACGCTTCGATCAGGCGCGGCGGAACTCGGGTGCTCGCCGTTGGATCATCGCCCGGGTGCCCTCTGCGAAGTCCGCCGATGCCCTGAGCCGCGCCTGCTCCGCAGCTTCGTGGTCGGTCGCTGCCGCCACCCGATCGGCGAGGTCGCCCCGGAGCGTCGCCCTGATCGACTCGACCGCCAGCGGGGCAGACGCAGCAATATCGGCGGCCAGCAAGAAGGCTGCGTTGCGCACCGTATCGATTGGGGCCAGCCGGTCGGCCAGGCCGAGCGCGACCGCCTCGTCGCCACCCACCCGACGCCCGGTGTAGAGCAACTCGGCAGCCACCTGTTCTCCCACCAGCCGCGGCAGCGTGACCGACAGACCGAATCCCTGGTGGAAGCCGAGCCGAGCGAAGTTCGCGCTGAACCTGGCCACGGGTGCTGCCACCCGGAAGTCGGCTGCCAGGGCCAGCCCCAGCCCGCCACCGATTGCGGCGCCCTGGATCGCAGCGATGATCGGCTTGCGGGTGCGGAACAGCCGGACCGCAGCCGCATACAGATCTTCCGCCGTCGATGCCACACCCCCGGCGGGCGCGGAGAAGTCGGCTCCGGCGGAGAAGTGCTTGCCCTGGGCACAGAGCACCACCGCGCGAACGTCGTCGTCCAGATCGAAGGCCTCCAACGCGTCTGCGGCGCGAGCCACCATCTCGACCGAGAAGAAGTTGTCGGGCGGCCGGCACAGCTCGACCACACCGATGTGGTCGCCCTCGCGTGCCGACCTCACGATCGGGTCGTCGGTCGGCTGGTCGATCGGGTCGCCGCTCATGTCGACGGTCCGCCGTCGGCACCCTGCAACGTGCGCCCGAACAGGTCGACCAACACGTCCCAATGCCGGGCATCTGCGGCAGCGTCGTATGCAGGGCGGTCGTCGAACGCGAAGCCGTGGTGGTTGCCCCAGTAGCGCTCCACCCGGCCGCGCACGCCTGCTTGCTGCATCGCCGCTTCGAACCTGTCGACCATGTCGAGCGGCACGTAGTCGTCGTGCTCGGCCGCTCCGACATACAACTCACCGGTCACCTCGCCGAGGCGAAGGTGCGGCGAGTCGGGCGCATCGACGTGCAGGCGGACCCCGTAGAACGACGCTGCCGCGCGCACCCGCGCCGCATGCTCGGCTGCGATGTACAGGGCGAACGGCCCGCTCATGCAGTAACCCACGCACCCCGCATCGCCGGGCTGGGCTGCCGGATCACCGTCGGCGGCCGCGAACAGCGCTCCGGCGTCACGAGCCACCATCCGATTGCCGAGCGCCCCCATCAGGTCGCGCATTCGAGCGAACGACTCCTTGCTCCCGAAGTCGAGCTCGAACCCTGGCGTGGTGCGGTAGTACAGGTTCGGCAGCATCACGTAGTACCCGTGGCCGGCCAGGCGAGTCGCCATGGAGTGAAGGAGCGGGCGCTTGCCCGGCGCGTCCATCAGGAACAACACGACGGGGTGTGGCCGACCGTCGTCAGGGTGCACGACGAACGTGCCCACCGTGCCGTCACCGGTGGCGATGTCGAGGTGCTTCGAAGCGGTGGTCACCATCGGGCCGACGGTATCTCAGCGTCGACCGGGTCGGCGCACGCCAAGGGCTCAGGCCGTGGGGACGTTGCCCGCCGCCCGATCGGCGGCCACCTGGCGCTCGATCAGATCGAGGGTGGCCCCGCGCAGCGACCGCACGGTGCCTGCATAGGCCCGCCGGCTGAGTCCGGCCATCTGCGAACCGGCAGCCGCGGCCGCGGCGAGCACATCCGCCTCGGGCACCACCCGGTCGAGGAAGCCGGCTTCCACCGCGCCTGCGCCGCTGGTGATCTCCGCCGTCGCCACCGCGCGCTGGAGATGGCGCTTGCTGAGGCGCTCGACCGAGATCGTCATCGCCCAGTCGGGCAGCACCATGCCGATCGCGACCTCGTTGAGACCGATCTTGCAGTCGACATCGGCACCGATGCGCAGGTCGCACCCGAGCAGCAGCAGCGCGCCAGCAGCCAACGCGTGACCGGTGCATGCGGCCACCACCGGCACCGAGCTGCCGTAGATGCGGTGCACGAGCGAGCCACCGTCGCTCACCAGCGCCGCGATCGCTCCGAAGTCGCCGCCGCGCATGACCTCGAGGTCGAAACCGGCGCAGAACTTGCCCGGCCGGCCGTGCAGGACGAGCGCAGACACGGAGTCGTCGCCGTCGGCCTGATCGAGGGCCGACCCGATCGCCGTGATCATGGTGCTCGACAAGGCGTTGGCCTTGCCATCGTCGAGGTGGGCGATGAGCACGCCGTCGCGGCGTTCGAGTGTGACCGGTCCGGACGTCATGTCGTGAAGGTACGCCAGAACGTTCGCTCTCTCAGAACCCGGCGTGCGCGCGAGCGCGTGATCCACCGGTTGCAGGCGAATGCTGTATCGGTCCAGAAGTGTGACGGTGGCACCCCTCTAGGATGCAATGCCGTGGATCAGAGCCTGCGTTCTTCCGAAACATCGGGCAGCGCGACCGATCGACGGCCGGCGGTGGCCGTCGCCGCCATGTTCTTCGTGAACGGCGCCACCTTCTCGAACTGGCTGCCCCGTATCCCGGAGATCCGTGACGAGCTCGGCCTCGGAAATGCCGGGTTGGGTGTCACGCTGCTGGGAGGTGGGCTCGGCGGCATCATCGGAGCCCTCGTCGTCGGCCGCTTGTCCGAACGGATCGGGAGCCGGCGGATGCTCACGATCGCCGCCCTGTGCCTGTCGGCCGGGATGCCGCTGATCGCGTCCGCTCCGAGTGCGGCGCTGCTGATGGTGTTGCTCACCCTGCTGGGCGCTCTCGATGTCTTCAACGATGTCGCGATGAACAGCCAGGGCGTGATGGTGCAAGAGCGCCTGCAACAACCGATCATGAACCGCCTCCACGGCATGTGGAGCCTGGGGTTCACCGGTGGGGCCGTCGTCGGCTCGGTCGCCCGTGTGACCGAGATCGACATCCAGGTCCATCTCGCCATCGTCGGTGCCGTGCTGCTGGCGACGGTGCTGGCATTGCGTCGGTGGCTGATCCCGACCGACCCGTCACACGACCCGGCGGCGATGCCGGTCGGCGACGCCGGAACCGAGCGCGCCCGAAGAGGCCCGACCGTCGCGATGGTCGCGATGGCGATGGCTGCGATCGGGGCGATCGTGCTGGAAGTGACGCCCAACGACTGGGCCTCGGTGCTGCTGACCGATGAGTTCGACGCCGGCCGCTTCAGCGGCCTGGGCACCGTGGCGTGCGCTGGCGCGATGCTCGTCGGCCGGTTGAGTGGCGACCACGTGCAGGCACGGGTCGGCGACCGCCGTCTCCTCACCGGCTCGATGACCCTGATCGCTGCCGGTGCGTCGATCACGGTGATCGCACCGGTGACCGCCATCGCGATCATCGGACTGGTGATCTGGGGGTTGGGACTGTCGGTCGTGTTCCCCCAGCTCTACGCCACCGCCGCTCGGCTGCCGGGCACGTCAGCAGGTGCGGGACTCGGATGGATGCTGCTCGGCCAACGGTTCGGATCGATGGTCTGTGCCGTGGCGGTGGGCGTGGTGTCGCAGTGGCAGGGGATGCGCGCAGCGTTCGCGGTCGTGTGCGGCATCGCGTTGGTCATGCTCCTGGTGTCGCTTCGCACCGCGAGTTCGGCCGCTCAGCCGGTCGCGCGTGGATCCGACGCCGTGACGGGCTAACCGACGATGAGGGAGGAGTGGGCGGCTCTGCCATCGTGCGGTGTCCCTGTGTGCGGGTCGTGTGCGCGCAGGGATGTGTGAGCGAACGCAGCGAAGTTCCGGGCGTCGGGCGTTGGGCGTCCGGCTCCGGTGAGGGCGTGATGGTGGTGGCGTCGGTATGGGACGGGGCTGGCGATGGTCAGTCGGGTGGTGCGATGTCGGTGCCGTTGGGTCGGTGGGTGCTCCATCGGCCGGTGGGTTGCAGGCGTGTGCGGGCGCCGCTGGTGTAGCGCCA
>JAYUSX010000077.1:0-5685 GCA_043755475.1 Actinomycetota bacterium | reverse complement strand
AGGCGCGCAATCTCACCGAAGCCGCGCATGCCCATCTCGAGGATCATCACCTCGGTGTCGTCGGGTGCGTTGAGGATCGTGGTGGGAAGGCCCTGATCATTGTTGAAGCTGCTCTCGTTGGCCCACGTGCGCCGGCTCGGGCCGAGCGCGGCCCAGGCGAGATCCTTGGTGCTGGTCTTGCCCACCGAACCGGTGATCCCGATCACCGTTGCCGTGGAACGTGCCCGCCGCGCCGCGGCCAGGCGCATCAGCGCGGCCAGGGTGTCGGGCACCTCGATCGCTGTGCCGTGTGTGCCCGGCCAGATCGGTCGCGACGTGAGATACGCCGCGGCGCCGCGTGAGAGCGCCGACTCGATGAAGTCGTGTCCGTCACGTTGGTCGACGAGTGGCACGAACAACTGCCCGGGTGCCGTGGTTCGTGAATCGAACGAGACACCGTGGAGGACGACGTCGGGGCCGGCGAGCCGCCCGCCTGTATCTCGTGCAACGTCGCTTGCCCGGAATCGCATCGGGCCACACGGTACCGTCGGACCGTCATGAGCAGCCCGGATCCTCAACCAGACCCGTCCGATCATCCAGTCCCGACCGGGGCAGGCACCGGTGGCAGCGACGGCCGCATCGACCTGATCGTCCTCTTCGGCGGCCAGTCCGCCGAGCACGACGTCAGCTGCACCACCGCGGCTCACGTCCTGCGCGCCGCAGATCCGTCGAAGTACCGCATCACGCCCATCGGCATCGGGCGTGACGGCACCTGGTCGCTCGCCGCCGGTGCCCTGCAGGCCCTCGCCGCCGGGCCCGACGCACTGCCCGGCCGGCTCGATCCGAACGGCTCGCCCGTGTCGGCGACCGACGTGGTGAGCGCCGGACGGAGCGGGGCGCGGGCCGTGGTGATGCCGCTGTTGCACGGCCCAATGGGCGAGGACGGCACGGTGCAGGGGTTGCTCGAACTGGCCGCTGTTCCCTACGTCGGTTCGGGTGTGTTGGGCTCGTCGCTGTCGATGGACAAGGCGATGGCCAAGCAGGTTCTGGCCGCCAACGGCGTCGCCCAGGCCCGCTCGCAGTCGTTCCGCGAGCACGAGATCACGCCGTCGCTCCCCCAGCGGTTGGGCGACGAACTGGGCTTGCCGCTGTTCGTGAAGCCCGCCAACATGGGCTCGTCGGTGGGCGTGAGCAAGGCCAAGACCGTCGAAGCGGTCCGCGAGGCGATCGACCTCGCGCTCACCTACGACGAGTGGGTGGTGGTCGAGGAAGCGATCACCGGACGCGAGATCGAGGTGGCCGTGCTCGGCAACCTCGAACCGCGAGCCAGCGTGCCCGGCGAGATCGTGCCCGGCGCCGAGTTCTACGACTACGCCGACAAGTACCTCGACGACGGCTCGCAGGCCGTCATCCCGGCTCGGCTCTCCCCCGAGGCCACCGCCGAGGTGCGGGCGCTGGCCGTGAGGATCTTCCAGGTGCTGCGCTGCGAGGGCATGGCCAGGGTTGACTTCTTCTACGAGGACGGTCCCGGCGGCCGAGGCTTCCTGTGCAACGAGGTGAACACGATCCCGGGATTCACGCCGATCTCGATGTACCCCAAGCTGTGGATCGCCAGCGGCCTGTCGTACTCGGCGCTGATCGACGAACTGGTCGGGCTGGCCCTCGAACGCCAGACCCGCCGCCGCCGCAACACCGCCCGCTGACCCACGCGGATACCAGCGGGTCACCCGACGGTGTCACCCGTCTGAGGGTGTGCGCGTGGTACTCGCACGGCCCACGTCGGCGCCGAGGACGCCGGTGACGACCTCACGAGGGCCTCGGATCGCGTGCGAACGCCACCGTCGCGAGCACCACGGCGGCACCGATGGCGGCGAACGCTCCCGACACGCCGGCGAGGGCCAGCAGCGGTGCGCCCAGGGCCAGGCCCGCCGGACGAAGTCCCTCGCTCATCGACCCGAGCACCCCGAACATCCGACCCTGCAACTCCCCCGGCACCGATCGCTGGAACCGTGTCATCGCCTCGGCGTTCGCAACCGCGATCGCGACACCACCGACGACCAGCGCGACCGCAACTCCCACCAGCGGCACCGCTCCGATGATGGCGAGACACACGCCAAGGACGTGGAAGGGCACCGCGAGCCGCCCTCGGGCAAGCACGCCGCTGGCGATCGAGCCGACGAGCAGGCCGGCACTCAACAGCATCTCCAGCATCCCGAAGGTGGTCGGTCCGACGCCGAGCCGATCGACCACGAGCGCCGCGATCATCATCGGCACCGGCGCCACCACCATGTTCAACGTCGTCGCCAATGCCACCACCCGTCCGAGCCCCGGGATCGCTCGCAGCTCGTCGATCGTTCCCCGCAGGTGAGCACGTTCGCCGCCGGGCAGGGTCGCGCCGACCGGTCTCGGGAGACGGCACGTGGCGATGCACGCCGCCGACCAGGCGAACGTCGCCGCGTTCACGACCATGACCCATCCGATGTCGGTCACTGCGATCAGCGCCCCGCCCGCGAGCGGCCCGACGAGGCCGCCGACTGCGCCGTTCGCCATGTTCAGACCGTTCGCCGCCGGCAGCTGCTCGTCGGCGACGATGCTCGGCACGGCGGCGCTGTAGGCCGGGTCGAACAACGACGTTGCGATCGACGTCGCGACGATCAGTCCGCAGACCAGTGCGACCGGCGGATTTCCGCCGAACAGCAACAACGCGAGCAGTCCGCTGAGTCCGAGCCGAGCGAGATCAGCCCCGGTCATCAGGATCCGCCGGTCGATCTGGTCCGCGAACCAGCCACCGATCGGCGAGCAGACGATGGTGGGGACGATCGTGCTGAGCGCAATGGCGACGAGCAGGGCGTTGCCGCCGTGGTGCTTCGCCCACCACAGCAGGGCGATGCGTTGCATGCCGTCACCGATGGTGGAGACGAACTGGCCGACCCAGAGCCGGCGGAACGTGGACGCGGTGCGCAGGAGCATGGCGACACCTTGCGACACGTCACATTCGAACGACAGATAGTCTTTCGAACGTGGACACCTCCCTCGACGACGACTGGTCGGAGCGAGCTGAGATCGTCGCTCCGGCAGCCATCGCCCTGCTCGCCGACATGCGCGGGATGCGGATGCTGACCCCGTTCCTCCGCCAGACGCACACCCTCACCAGTGCGGCGCGGGTGCTCGGCCGCCCGGCCAGTTCGCTCGCGCACTGGGTGCCACGCTTCGTCGAGGCAGGCCTGCTCGAGCGACGCGGCGAGCAGCAGCGGGCGGGTGTGGCGATGCCTCGGTATCGAGCGCCGGCCCGCAAGCTCGTCGTCCCGTTCGAACTGATCCCGTTCGATGCGCGGGTGCGCCTCCTCGACGGTGGCCGACTGATGGTCCTGCGCCGGTTCATGGACGGCATGGACGAGGCGCTCGCGGCGTCGCGCTCGTTCGGGCTCAGCTTCGCTGCCTACGGCGACGAGGGATCGGACGTCGACCTCGAGGAGTCGGCCTCACAACGGGCGAGTCGTTCGTTCACCGACGGATGGCGCACGATCGATCTGTCCGACGACGACGCGCTCGAACTCAGCCGAGAGATGGAGGCGTTGGTCGTGCGGTATGCAGACCGAACCGGGCCGAGGACGTACGTGGTCCACGCCGGCGTCGCTCCGGAGCCGTCGTTCCCGTGGCGCAGTGCGAACGCCGGATGGGGCTGAGCGCCCGTCCGATCGGCGCTCGGACGGTCAGGGGGCGAGGGCGGCGCGGAGAAAGGCGAGGAGCTCATCGCGCAGGCACCGGAGGCCGGCCGCGGTCGGCTCCCACCCGTTCACGCGCAGCGCCTCCGGCTCGGTCGCGATGCCCGTCACGGTGGCGTAGCTCAGCGCGGCGACGAGGCCCGGGTCCGCACGCCGAAGCCGGCCCGCGTCCATCTCGGCCCGCAAGTACTCGTGGGCCCGGTCGGCGAGCGGGCGGAGTTGATCGGTCAGCGATGCCGCAACCGGCGCCGGCAAACGACTCACCTCGCGAATCAGTCCCAGCAGTGCGGGTCGACGCACCGCCGGGCGGAACACGGCGCGAACCACCGCATCGATACGGTCGAGTGGATCGTCGGTGGCGGATCGCACCGCCGCCTCCACCACGAGTGCCAAGTCGGCGGCCGC
This sequence comes from Actinomycetota bacterium, assembly GCA_043755475.1. GTDB lineage: Bacteria > Actinomycetota > Acidimicrobiia > Acidimicrobiales > Ilumatobacteraceae > VFMC01. Next base: position 1,576 of record JAYUSX010000077.1, on the reverse strand, counting down.
CTGGGCGAGCACGGCCTGGAGCAGCTCGTCCTTGCTCGGGAACCAGTACAGCAGCGTCTGCTTGGCGACCCCGACCTCCGACGCGATCTGGTCGAGCGACACTGCGTCCACGCCGCGCAGACCGAACAGGTCGGTGGCGGCGACCAGGATCCGGTCGCGGGTGGTTGGTTTCGTCGTCGACATCTGCTCGGTGCTCGCTTTGCTCTCTACCATATGGTAGACAAGATGTTCGTGATCAGCGAGAACCTCGCCGGCAAGCGCATTGCCATCACCGGCAGCACCGGATTCGTGGGAACCGCGCTCGTCGAGCGCCTCCTTCGGAGCGTGCCGGGCTGCGAGCTCGTCTTGTTGGTGCGACCCAGCAAGCGCCACGACCCATCCGAACGAGTGCGCCGCGAGATCTTCAAGAACAACGCCTTCGATCGTTTGAAGGCGACGCTGAACGACACCGACGAGCCGTTCGACGCGATGATCGCCCGCCGGGTACGGGCGGTCGGCGGCGATGTGAGCACCGACGGGCTCGGCTTGAACGACGCCGACCGAGCCACCTTCGCCAGCTGCGACATCGTGATCCACTCCGCCGCCGCCGTCGCGTTCGACTCACCCCTCGACTCGGCGGTCGAGATCAACCTGCTCGGGCCGGTGCGCATCGCCCAGACGCTCAACGACCTCGGCATCACCCCGCACATGGTGGCCGTCAGCACCTGCTATGTCGCCGGCAACCGTCGTGGCACGGCTCCCGAGGAGCTGGTCAGCGAAGGCCCCTTCGACCTGGGCCTCAACTGGCGCAAGGAGGTGGCTGCTGCGCGCCGGTTGCGCAGCGACCTCGAAGCTGCGAGTCGCGACCCGGATCATCTGCGCGAGATGCGCAAGCAGGCCCAGACCGAACTCGGTGCGGCAGGCGCTCCCGCGCTCGCCAGCAAGACCGAGCAGCTCCGCGAACGCTGGGTGAGCGATCAGCTGGTGGAGGCCGGACGAGCGCGAGCCGCAAGCGTCGGCTGGCCCGATGCCTACGCGTACACCAAGGCTCTCGGCGAGCAGGCGCTCACCGAGACCAAAGGCGCGGTGCCCGTGTCGATCGTGCGACCGTCGATCATCGAGAGCGCGCTCGCCGAACCGTTCCCCGGTTGGATCCGCGGCTTCCGCATGGCCGAACCGGTGATCCTCAGCTACGCCCGCGGACTGTTGAAGGAGTTCCCGGGCGTTCCCGAAGGCACGGTCGACGTCATCCCCGTCGACATCGTGGTCGCCGCCATCATCGCGGTCGCCGCAGTCGGGCCCGAGCACGCGCCCCGCATCACCCACGTCGCCAGCGGCGGCATCAACCCGCTTCGCTACCAGTTGCTGGTCGACAACATTCGTGAGTGGTTCAGCGAACACCCGCTGTACGACGCCGAGGGACAACCGATCGACGTTCCCGAGTGGGTGTTCCCCACCCGGGGCAAGGTGCAGAAGCAGCTGAAGCGAGCCAAGGCCATCGCCGAGACCAGCGAGCGTGCCCTGCAGGCGCTGCCGCTCCGGGGCAAGCAGGCAGCGTGGGCGGCCAAGCTCGAGGAGAAGAAGGGCGACATCGACC
>JAYUSX010000076.1:0-14748 GCA_043755475.1 Actinomycetota bacterium | reverse complement strand
ACGGCGAGCGACAGGTCGAGGATCAGCGCAGTGGTTGGCTGCTCAGCGCGATGGTCGCCGCGCTCGGAGCCGTCGGCACCGGTGCGCTGTGGTTGGTGGGTGGCCGCGACGCCAAGAGCAAGGATGTGCTGGGCGAGTACTGGCGCGAACCGCTCGACGAGCCACCGGCAGTGGCACTGGCGAACCTCGATCGCGGCGGCGTCGACCAGGGACGCACCGTGGCGTGCACCCTCGTCGACATGGCGCAGCGGGGCTACCTCCGGATCGTGGGCGAACGAGAGGAGCGGCTCGGACCCGACAAGGTGGTGCACCGGTACGTCTGGTTGGGCAAGCCCTTCGCGCCCGACGTGCTCCCCTACGAGAAGGACCTGCTCGAGATGGTGTTCCGCGGGACCACCGAGACGACATCGGAGGAGCTCACCGCCTGGGCGACAGAGCACCAGACCACCGCCAAGAAGCTGCTCGACGAGGTGACGGGTGGCGTGAAGTCTGAGTACGGCGCACGCGGCTATGCCACCGAGAGCAACCGACGGCTGGTCGGAACGCTGCTCGCCATCTGCGCGGGCGTCGTCGCGGCAGGGTGGATCGTGAAGCTGACGACCGGGTACGGCCTGGGGTGGTGGGGCGTGATGGTCGGGGCCGTGTTGCTCGGGGTGGGCAGTCGGCTGTTGTCGAATCGCAACCAGGCATCGGTCGAAGCGGCGGCGAAGGCAGAAGGCCTGAGGAAGTACCTGAAGGACTTCTCGCAGCTCGAGGACGCTCCCGTTGGACACCTGATCCTGTGGGAGCGCTACCTCGTGTACGCCGTCGCACTCGGCGTGTCGGCCGAACTGGTGCGCGGCCTCGCGCTCCGCCTTCCGGACGTGGTGGCGAACCCCGCGTTCGGCGTCTGGTACGCCGGTCCCCACGGTCGCTTCGACGGCTTCGACGACATGGCGAGCACGTCGGGGTCGTCGTTCGTCTCGGCGGCGACGCCGAACACCTCCGGCGGAGGCGGTGGCTTCTCCGGGGGCGGCGGCGGAGGCGGTGGTGGGGGCGGCTTCGGCGCCCGCTGACGCACAGCTGGCTCCGTTTCGGTACGTTGCGGCCATGGCCGTCCGTCTCGATCCCTCCGACGAATACATGCACGAGTTGGGCCCCGAGTCCAACTTCAACGAGAGCATGTACATCAACTGCTTCGATCCCGTCCAGCAGGTGGGCGGATGGTTCCGCATCGGCAACCGCGCCAACGAGGGCTATGCCGAGATGACCGTGTGCCTGTACCTACCGCCGGTCGAGGGATCGCCCGACGGACAGCAGGGTCGCAGCGTCGGCTTCATGTACAAGCGCCCCACCATCGACAACAACGACCGCTTCGATGCCGGCGGACTCACGTGGACGATCGTCACCCCGTTCGAGGAACTGAAGATCGACTACGTCGGCAAGGTCGTGCTGCTCGACGAGCCCGAGCAGATGGCGAACCCGAAGGAAGCGTTCACCAACAACCCCTACGGCGAGTGCGAGGTGCACATCACCTTCACCGGTCAGGGCAAGCCGTCCATGTTCGGAGGCGAGCCCGACACCCCGCACGAGACGCCCGGCGAGGAGTTCGCCAAGGGCCACTACGAGCAGTTGATCCAGGCACACGGCACGATCCGCGTGGGCGACCGCGAGTGGGAGATCGACGGCAACGGCCTGCGCGACCACTCGTGGGGCCCTCGCTACTGGCAGGCCCCGTGGTACTACCGCTGGCTCACGGCCAACGTCGACCGCGACTTCGGCTTCATGGCCAGCCGGGTCGCGAAGAAGGACGGCCCCGGCACCCGCGGCGGGTTCGTGTGGGAACAGGGACAGATGCACTACTGCGACGACGTGAGCATCACCACCGATACCCGCGGCGACGAGAGCTACCACGACCGGATCACAGGCGTGCTGCGCTCCACCCGCTCAGGCAAGGAGTGGACGTTCCGTGGCGAGGTGATGGACCTGATCCCGCTGCGCAACCGCCGCCAGGACCCCGACGGCAACTGGTTGATGACCCGCATCAGCGAGGGCATGACCCGCTGGACCGTCGACAGCGGCCCGTACGAAGGCAAGGTGGGGTACGGCCTGAGCGAGTACCTCGATCAGATCATCGACGGCCAACCGGTCGGCATCGCCGAGTAGCGCCGCCCGGCTCCGAGCCGCTCGTCCCTCAGGGCCGGGCATCACCGGAGAGCCGGGTAGGCCAGGAATCTCGCGGCGACGTCTGCGTCGCCCACCACGTCGATGGTCGACGCCGGGCGGCGTCGCCACAACGCCAACAGCAGGTCGCTCGCGGCACCGCGCAGAGCACAGTCACCCTTCGCGTGGGCGCGCTCGATGTCGTAGGTGCCCGCGGCGTTCATCACCACGGTCCACTCCCCGGGCACGTCTCCACAGTGCAGGTGCACGGAGCCGCCCGGACGCTCGTTGCCGTCGGCCGGTTCGTCGGCGAACCACATGAGGAACTCGTCGATGCCGTCACTGGCCAGAGCGGGCTCGATGGCCGTGTCGAGGCCGGCGGCCTGCTCGGCGTCCCAACGATGCATCGCCGTCTCGTGCGCCATCCGTCGTTGCACGAACCCCGCCGTCTTGTCGGTCGCCCAGGTCCAGCTCGGCTGAGCCGGGTCGGCATCGGTGAGCACCTGGACCAGATCGTCCAACCCCGCCCGATACCAACCGATCAGCTCGTCGTCGGCCACTCGAACCGGCTTGGTGTAGCCCTCGATCGTGTCGAGCCGCTCGCCGACGACGGTGAGGAAGAAGTGATGCACCCTGCCCAGGTGGTACACGAGATCAGCGACGCTCCACGCCGGGCACGACGGCACCGGAGCGCGGAGGTCGACACGGGACGACGCCGCGGCGAACGCCTCGCCGTCGCGAGCGAGTGCATCGAGAAAGTCCTGAGTACGCATCCCATGATTGTGGCCCGACGCTACGGTCGGGGCCATGTCACACCGTCTGACCGCCGAACGGATCATCGGCAACGTCGTGCAGGCTTCCTCACCCGCTGTGTCACCCGATGGTCGCCGGATCGCATTCGTGGTCACGCGGGTCGATCTGGCCGACAACGCGTATCGCTCGCAGGTGTGGCTCGCCCACGTCGACACCGGTGCCGCGCATGCGATCACCTCGGGCGACGACGACACCCAACCGGTGTGGAGCCCCGGTGGCGAGATGCTGGCGTTCACCTCGCATCGAGGTGATGCCGACTCGGAGTCTTCCCTGCACCTGCTCCCGATCGCGACGCCGGGCGAGATGCGCACCATTGCGACGATGCCCGAGAGCATCTCCGACGTCTGCTTCAGTCCCGACGGATCGCTGCTCGCGTTCACCAGTCGCACACGTCACGAGCGCTACTCGGCCAAGGACGAACGTTGGCAGTCGCCGCGCAAGATCGACCGCTTCTTCAGCCGACTCGACGACGTGGGCTGGGTGACCGACCGACCCAAGCACGTGTACGTGGTTCGCTCCGACGGCACCGATCAGCCGCGGAACCTCACCCCTGGCGAATTCCAGCACGACGGGCTGAGCTGGCTTCCCGACTCGAGCGGTGTCGTCACGTCGGGTCAACGGCACGCCACCTGGGACCTCGACTTCGCACAGGACCTCTTCTCCATTGCGCTCGATGGCACCATCACTGCACTCTCCGCGCAGAGCGGCCTGTACGTCATGCCATCGGTCTCGCCGGGTGGCGATCGTGTCGCGTTCATCGGCTACGACGATCCGAACGAGATGCCACAGAACGCCCACATCGGGATCGTGGGTCTCGCCGGGATCGACGAGCGCGTCGATGGCGAGGCGCCGGCGCACGGCTATGTGAGCACCGGGCTCGACCGCACGTTCGAAACGACCGCGGGCGCGCGGGCCCCCATCTGGGAGTCGTCAGGGGCGCTCCTCGCCGTCGCCGAAGATCGCGGCCAGACACACCTGTTCCGCGTCACCACAGACGGGGGGATGCCGCAACGGCTCACCGACGGCGCGGTCACCGTGAAGCAGTTCGATGCGGCCGGCGGCACCACGGCGGCCACGATCGGCACCGTCGACGGCGTGGCCGACCTGTTCGTCCTCCACGAGCAGGGCGCGCGTCGCCTCACCGCGTTCGCGGCGCGGTATCGCTCCGCAGTGGCGCCGCAGCAGTGGGAGCGCCTCGCCGTGCCCACCACCGACGGCACCAGCCAGGTCGACGCCTGGATCATGCGGCCTGCCGGCTTCGACCCCGAGCAGCGCTACCCGGTGATGCTGAACGTGCATGGCGGACCTCATACGCAGTACGGCGAGGCGTTCTTCGACGAAGCGCAAATCCAGGCAGCCGCAGGATTCGTGGTGGTGATGAGCAACCCGCGCGGGTCGTCGGGCCGCGAGCAGGCGTGGGGACAGGCGATCATGGGGCCGAAGCACCGCACGGCCCCGGGCACAGGTTGGGGCGGGGTCGACGTCGACGACGTGCTCGCCGTTCGAGCCCACGTGCTCGATCACTTCGGGTTCTGCGACCCCGACCGAATCGGCATGATCGGTGGCAGCTACGGCGGGTTCATTGCCACCTGGCTGGCCGGTCAGCACAGCGACAAGTTCCGTGCGATCTGCAGCGAACGCGCCGTCAACAACATGCTCAGCGAGGAGTGGACGAGCGACATCGGGTCGATCTTCCGTACCGAGGTCGGGCCGACGCATCTTGACGACGCCCCCGCTTACGAGTCGTTCTCCCCGGTTCGCTTCGCCCGCGACATCTCCGTGCCGATGCTGTTGCTGCACAGCGAGAACGACCTCCGGTGCCCGATCGGTCAGGCCGAGGAGTTGTTCATGGCCCTGCGGTTGCTGGGCAAACCCGTCACCTTCTACCGATTCCCCGGCGAGGGACACGAGCTGTCACGCAGCGGTTCACCCATCCATCGGGTGCAACGGGCCGAGATCATCCTCGACTGGTTCAGCGAGCACCTCGCCCCCCGCTGACCCCGACTCGTCACCCCATGGCCCGAGCGACACCAGCTGGAGCGTCGGGGCCCCGTCGGCCATGGCCCGCTCCAGGTCGACGGTGGCCACGAACCGCCACTCTCGATCGCCCGCCGGGTCGACCAGGTACTGCGTGATCACCCATCGGCCGGGTTCGTCGACCAACTGGTGCTCGCGTGCCGAGCGCGCATCAGCGTCGGTTCCGATGGAGTCGTGCTCGCGCCAGTACGGGGCCATGGTCGCCCAGATCCGCGACTCGTCCCACCCGGACTGTTCGCCGCAGCGTTGGGCGAGCAACGCGTACTGGCGACGGGCCAACAGCTCGACCCAGCCGAACGCCGCCGTGCGCACGGCGGTCCGCCACGCGGCCGGCGGACCCACCGGTCCGACCGAGGGTGCTGCTGGAACGAGGTGCTCGTGCACGGGTCCACCCGCGAGCAGGGTCCATTCGTCGAGGAGGGTCGCGTCGGTGGCACGGATGAGCGCGCCGAGCCAGTCGACGATGTCTTCCAGCTCGTCGACGTACACGTCGTCGGGCAGCGACCTGTCGAGGGTGCGCCACGTGTCGGTGAGATAGCGCAGCACGAGCCCTTCACTGCGTTCGAGGCGGTAACGGCGGACGAATGTGGCGAACGTGTCGCCCGCCTCGAGCATCTCGCGCACGATCGACTTCGGTGAGGGCGCCTCGGCCACCCATGGGTGGTGGGCGCGGTACTCGGTGAAGCACGCGTCGAGCAGTTCCGCCAGCGGCTTGGGCCAGCTGACGTGCTCGAGCAGTTCCATCCGCTCCTCGTACGGCACGCCTTCGCTCTTCAGGCGCGCGACCTCGGCACCTTTGGCCGCGTTCTGCTGGGCGTAGAGGATCTGCCGCGGGTCGTCGAGCACGCTCTCGACCACGCTCACCACATCGAGCACATACGCCGGATCGTCGTGGTCGAGCGTGGCCACGACCTCGATCGCGAACGGCATCAGCGGCGCCGAGAACCGCAGCGCTGCTCGCTCGTCGGTGCCCTCCTGCAACGTGCCGACGCGCACACCCATGCAGCGACCTCGCTCGTCGCGAAGCCGCTCGGCGACACCAGCGGCCTCGAGGCTCCGATACACGGCGATCGCCCGCCTCTTGTGCTGTCGCTTGCGTTGATCGGTGTCGTGATTGGTGCGCAGCAGGTGCTTGAGCGCACCCGGACCATCCGGCCGCGAGAGCACCGAAGCGACGAGATCGGCCGTCACCCGAAAGCGCGAGACCAGGGGCTCGGGCTGGGCCGACACGAGGCGGTTCATCGTGGCCTCGTCGAAGTGGACGAAACCCTCCGGCGCCTTGTGCTTTGTGGCCTTCCGCCTGGCCTTGGGATCATCGCCCGCACGACTGAGCGCCTTTGCGTTGTCGATCACGTGGTCGGGTGCCTGCGCCCACACGTGCCCGTCGGGATCGAAGCCGGGCCGCCCGGCGCGGCCGGCGAGCTGGTGGAACTCGCGAACGGAGAACGTGCGGACGCGGTTGCCGTCGAACTTCGTCAGGGCGGTCATCAGCACCGTGCGGATCGGGATGTTCACGCCGACGCCCAGGGTGTCGGTCCCGCAGATCACCGGCAACAGGCCCTCCCCCGCCAGCCGCTCGACGAGCCGGCGGTAGCGGGGCAACATGCCCGCGTGGTGCACACCGACGCCGTTGCGCAGCAACCGGTCGAGCGTCTCACCGAACCCACGAGCCATCTTCACCCCTGACAGCGCGGCCGCGATCGCCTCGCGCTGGGCGCGGGTGGTGACGTTGAGGCTCACCAGTCCTTGGGCGCGCTCGATGGCCGACGCCTGGTTCGCGTGGACCACGTAGACGGGACTGAGGCCGTCCTTCACCGCTTCGAGCACGCTGTCGTTCACCGTCGTCATCCGCCACTGGTGGTAGAGCGGCGTGGGCCGGTGCACCGACGTGACCTCGGTGACGCTGCGTCCAGATCGCTCGCGCAGGTCGGTGATGATCGGGGTCATGTCGCCGAGAGTCGCCGAGGCGAGCAGCATCTGACAGCCGGTGAGCTCGAGCAACGGGATCTGCCACGCCCAGCCTCGGTCGCCGTCGCCGTAGTAGTGGAACTCGTCGAGGCAGGCGAACCCGAACTCGCTGCCTGCACCGTTGACGAGCGCATGGTTGGCGAGCACCTCGGCGGTGCACACCAGCACGGGCGCATCCGCGTTGATCGAGGCGTCCCCGGTGGCGAGGCCGACCTGCTCGGCTCCCAGCAGGTCGACGAGATCGAAGAACTTCTCGGCCACGAGCGCCTTGATCGGAGCTGTCCACACGGCACGTCTGCCCTGGTTGAGCGCGAGCACGACACCGGCCATCGCCACCAGGCTCTTGCCCGATCCGGTCGGGGTGGCGAGCACCACGTGCTCACCCGCGGCCAGGGCGAGCGCGGCGTCCTCCTGGTGGGCGTACATCGGGCGACCACCGTCGGCGGCCCAGGTCGCGAAGGCGTCGAGCACCAGCGACGGATCGCTGCCGACGGGTGGGAGGAGCTCGGACAACGACGACATGACGCCTCCAGTGTGCCGGGCCGTCGATGGGTTGTGATCTCGGTCGCATCTGCGTGAACTGTCAAGTGACCGACACCAGAGCGTGGGAATCCCACCGATCGTGTGCATGGGACAACGCCGCGTCGGACTCGCCGCTCGAAATCGTGTCGCTACCCGTCATACATCTGGACGGGCACGGATCGATCAGCGAAGCTGACGAGCGTGGCAAAGCGCCACGTCCTGGCACGGGAGAGCAGGAGCAGTTCGAAATGAACAGATTCAAGAAGATTCGCATCGTCGGTTTGGCGTCAGCGGCAGCGTTGTTGAGCGGGGCGGTCGGCGTGGGCAGCACCATCGTCCAGGCAGATCCTCCGGTACCGCGGGTACCGCTCGACATCTACAAGGACGCCGGCTATCTCGCACTGCAGATGCGGAGCAACGTGATCACGGTCCGGCAGTACGACACGACAGGCGCCCAGATCGATTCGCAGCAGTACGCGATCAACGGTCGTTGTGAAGTGGAGACCACGACAGCCGCCTCGAAGCGCCTGCTCCAGTTGGCCGTCAGCACCGGAAAGATCGGCGTCGACAGCAACGGCATGGGCTCGAAGCTCTCGACCAACAACAACTGCAACCGGGCCGACGGTCGCATCTCGGTCCCCGAGACCTTCACCTTCACGCTCGGCACGGGGATCCCTGGGGCGTTGCGCTTCGATGCCGCCGAACTCGACCTCGAAGGCAAGTTCAACGCCCGGCTGCGTTGGTCGACGGACAACCCTGCCAACTCGTCACCCGTCGCCGGTGTCGCTCTGGCCAGCACCTCCGACAACGGTCCCGACTCCGGCGCCGGCGACAACACCAAGATCGTGATCGGATCGGAAGCCGTCAACACCGACGACTTCACCTCCCTCACGCTTCGCGCCCTCGGCGGCGAGATCGGTGTCGACGGCGGTGGCGACGGCGGCTACCCGGAGGCCAACCGCAACAGCAAGGGCACCTTCGACTCGATCTTCCACCTCGTGTCCGCGCAGAGCTTCGAGTACACCGTCGGCTGCGCCGACGTGGTGGCCGCGGACAACGCGGCCGACGGTCTGAACAGCACCAATGATCCGCTGGCCGACTCGCTGGTGCAGTCGATCCAGTACATCCGTTTCCCCAACAAGGGCGAGACGACGTGCCCGGTCGGCGCGGCTGACAAGGCGATCGGAGTCGAGGTCCAGGCGTCGCAATACGACACCCTCACCAAGCTCGACGATGTGTTCGTCAACAACTCGTCGACCTCGGCCGACGGGACCCTGCAGAACGTGCGGGCCCGTCTCGAGATCGTGTGGGTGGTGGAGACCGCCGGCAGGACAGCGGCCCACGTCGAAGCCGAACTGGCCCGTGACATCGACATCGACCCGGCTGATGCCACGCCCGGCGTCCCCGTCGTCTACTGCCAGAACGTCCCCGCGGCCGTCTCGGCCGCACCGCTCGATCCGACCGTGACCGACGCCATCGTGCATCCCGCCGGGGCGCTCTGGTGCCTCATCAAGGACACGCGGGTGGTGAACGGCACGACCATCGTGCAGACGCAGGTCTACAGCGGCAACGGCGACCCGCAGTGGCGCTGAACTAGAGCACACGGCGACTCCGACGGGGCCACTCCGCATCAGCGGGGTGGCCCCGTCAGCGTGTCCGGGTCGGGGCGGATCGTCAGACGTTGCTGGGGAGCAGGCCGCGGACGCCGAGGCGGCCCGCGATCGCGGCCACCTCACCATCGACGTCGTGGGACAGTTCGTCCGTCAGGCCACCGAGCGAGGGGTGGCGTGACAACAACAGCAGTCGGGCCAGATCGAACTCCAGCTTGCGCTGTCGAGTGACCCAGACTCCGCGCCGGATGTGCTCGGCCGCTGGCTCGTCGTGGTCGAGCTGGAGCAGGGCCCGAGCACGCATGAGCGCCACTGCACCGTCGAACACCGACATGTCCTGGTTCGTCCGAGCGGCCACCTCGTCGAGCGCCTCGATCGCGGCATCGGGTCGTTCGGCACCGACGAGGCAGTCGGCCAGGTGGATCGCCACCTCGTAGGCGGAGGCCGGCACCCCCATCGCGTACGCCTCGGCGATCAACCCTCGCAGCACCGTCTCGGCCTCGGTGTGCCGACAGCGAGCGGTGAGCACGCGTCCCAGTTGCATCTCGGCAAAGCTCGCGAGCCACGGCGACCCCGACGAACGCAGCACGCGGATGCCGTTGCGCAGCAGTTCCTCGGCCTCGTCGAGATGGCCTTGGTTGACCAGCACTTCGGCGATGTTGGCGTCCACCGACGCCGCCTCCACATGATCGCCCACTCGTCGGCTGGCCTCGCTCGACTGACCGTAGAGCACGAGCGTCTCGCCCCACCGCCCGTCGAAGAACGCGAACGCGCCGAGGTTCATCGCCATGTTGCCCTGACCGATGAGGTCGCCGATCTCGCAGTAGAGGTCGTAGGCCTTCTGACAGTACGTCTCGGCCTCGGGATCGCCCTGGTAGTGAGCGGCGACGGAGATGACGCGATACGCCCCGGCCAGGGCTGACAACTCGTTGCTCGCCTCGGCTTCGTCGACAGCGATCCGGGCCAGGCGATCGGCCTGGGCGATGCGTACCTGTCGCTGGCGCATCAACGCGGCGAAGGCCGTGGCCCGGGCCCGGAGACGCGCCGCGCCGCCGTCGACGTTGCCCTGCAGCATCGACTTGGCATAGGTCGATTCGCGGAGCGCGAGCGAGAACTTGCCCATTCGCTCGCGCGTGGCGGCACGCCGGAGGTGGAGCTCGGCACGTTCGATCGAGCCTCGTTCAGCCAACCCGAGCGCTCGCTGGTACGCCTCGAGCGCAGCTTCGAACAACCCGGCTCGCTCCCGCGCCTCACCGAGTGCGGTCCACAGTGCGCGCGTCTCGTCGGCCGTTGTGCTCGGGAGACGCCGTTCTGCGTCGATGACCCGCTCGTACTGAACTGCAGCATCGACGTTGGCGTGGGCACGCACCGCGCGCTCAGCCGCCATGAGCCCGAACGAGCGCGTTCGCTCGTGGTCGCCCGCGTGCGAGTAGTGCAGCGACAGGATCGTCGAGTCGGCGCCGAGGTCGGTGGAGATGCGCTCGATCGCCTCGCCCGCTTCACGATGCAGCCGCGCGCGGAGGTTGTAGCCGAGACCGTCGTAGGTGACGTCGCACACGAGGCCGTTGCGGAACCGAAAACGGTCGGGGCCGTCCTCCTCGAGAAAGCGCGTGAGCCGATCGATCGTCGCGGCATCGACCCGAAGCTGTTCCGCACGCAGCACCTCGGCGAGCGCGTCCCGACGGAAGCTGCGACCGAGCACGCTGGCATACGACAGCACCCGCTTGGCGAACGGATCGAGCGCGTCCACCTGCGCCGCCATGGTGCCCTGCAACGACGTGGGCACTGCATCGAGGGAGCCGAGTTCCTGTGCAGTCCGGATGAGCTCGAGCAGGAACAGCGGATTGCCGACCGCTCTCGTCACCACCTGGTCGAGCTCGTGCGGACGCAGAGGTGCTGCCTCGGTGGCCGCGACGGCGAGGGTGCGGATGGTCTCGGAGGGCAACGGTTCGAGCTCGATGCGGTGGACATGAGGGGCATCGAACCCGCCCTTGTCGTCGCGACGGACGATGATCAGCAACCATGGCCGCACACCGGTTTCTGCGTCGATGCGGGAGAGCAGGATCCGTGACGCCTCGTCCACCCAGTGGGCGTCTTCGACAGTGATGACGAGCGGCCCGCGGAAATGCGCAGCCATCAGTTCGACGATGACGTCCGCCGTGCGCTCGGCGCGATACTGGGGCAGGATCGCCTGCACCTCGGGTGTCAGCGGCACGTCGATCTGCAACACGTCGGCGACGAGTGTGAGGTACGGCTCGAGGTGCGGCGTGAGCCGACGCACCGAGCGGCGAGCGGCGTCGCCCATCTCCTCCAAGGGCCCACGGTGCACCCCGAGCAGTGCGCGCATCGGATCACGGAACACGCGGTAGGCGTTGCTCGAGCCATACGGCTCGGCGTGCACCGCCAGGCGCAAGAGGTGCCCGCGTGCCGACAGCGCGTCCTCGACGAGTCGTGACTTCCCGACACCGACCGCACCTGCGACCACCACCGCGCCACCCTGCCCATCGGCCAGGCGATCGACGTACAGGCGCAGCCGCTCGAGTTCATCGTCACGGCCGAGCAGCGTGAGCTCGTCGAGTTCGACCGTCGCGCGCACACCCGACTCCTCACCGACGGCGTACAGCACCTGTGGTTGGGTCTTGCCTTTGAACATGAACGGCCCGACGGGCTCGCTCTCGTAGAGGGTGCGCATGTTGTCGAGCACCGCGGGGTGGACGTAGATCGACCCCTGGGGCGCCTTGCCACAGATGCGCGCCGCGGTGTTGGTGGTGTCGCCCATGGCCGAGAACGCGGCGCGGTACGGGATCCCCACTTCCGCAGCGAAGACGTGGCCGCGGTTGATGCCGATCTGCAGTGGCAGCGGAGGGTCGGCGGAGAGGATCGCCTTGGCGGCCCGCAACATGCGGCCCTCGTCGTCCTCACTCGTCAGCGGCACACCCGAGCTGCAGAAGATCTTGCCCGCTCCGACGTCGCAGTCGACGCAGAGCAGGGCGACATCCTCGGCGATGAAGGCCTCCTGGGCGATGCGCAGCGTCTCGTGCAACTTGTCCGCGAGGACATCGGGACCGTGGTCGGCGAGGATCTGGTCGGTGCCCGAGAAGCGCATGAAGGACACCGTTGCGACGCGATGCGCAGGATCGGGACGGGCACCTTCGAGCACGTCGGCGAGGATCTTCGGCATCAGCTCGTACGCCGCGACGATGTCGGTCGCTCGAGCGGAGAGCCGCCCGGTCGGAGCCACCGGAGCTGCGCGCCAACGCAGCATCAGCTGACCGTCGTCGCGTGGCTTCACCGAACCTGCGGGCAGGAGGTCGGCCATCGCCGCGCTCACGACGATCTCGCCGGCATTGGCCGCGTTCTCGCACGACACCGCCGCAGTGGTGCCAGGGCCCAGCACCACCAGTTCGCGATGGGGTGCGCCGACGAGCATCAGGTGGAACTCGCCGGCATGCGCGCCCGTGGAGACCTTCAGGTTGAGCTTGCCGACCGAGGTGCGGATCTCGGACGCACGTCGCAGCTCCGCTCGCATCTCGACCGCGGTCGAACAGGCCTGCATCGCATGGTCGTCGCCCGTGAACAGGAACAACAACGCGTCGCCGCCGAACTTGAGCAACTGGCCGCCGCGGGTGGCCGCCGTCTCGAGCATCGCGCCGAACACTCGGCTCAGCGTCTCGACGAGCTCCTCGGCGCCGATGCGGCCCCTTGTCGCCAGCCGCTCGGACAAGGCGGTGAACCCGGAGATGTCGGCGAACACCATCGAACCCGGCACCAGCTTCCACCGCTGCTCAGGGGTGTCGGCTATCCAGTCGAGGGCAATGCGCGGCACATGTCGGGCCAGACGGTAGTTCGGAGCGCCCTCACCAGACATCGCCCCATCGTGTCACAGGCAGGCATCCGAGGTGTCGGCCGCCCGACACGCTTCACACTCCTGATCCCCCGTCCCCTACCATCGACCCCTGGGGGATGCCATGGAAGAACTGATCTATCCACGTCTGTTGTTGACCGCCGCGGCGCGGCACAGCGATCGGCCGGCGTTCGTCGACGACGACGGTACGACCGAGCTCCTGGGCACCCATGTCGAGCGATCGCTGAGGTTGGCCGATGCGCACCGGAACCACTTCGGACTGGCCGCCGACGAGCGGTACGCCGTGCTGGCCGGAAACAGCCGAACCTACGTGAACCTCTGGCACGCAGCCTTCCTGGGAGGCGGTGTGCTGAATCCGCTGAACACACGGTTGGCGCCGGCCGAACTGGCGTTCATCCTGCGCGATTCGGCATCGCGCGTGCTGTACGTCGACGCCACCTTCGCCCCCCTCGCAGCTGCGATCCGCGATCAGGTTCCATCGCTCGAACACGTCGTGCTCATCGGAGCGGGCCACGACCTCGCAGCAGAGGCGCAGCCCGACGCGTCCTTCGACGACGTCGTTGCCAGCGGCGAACCGAAGGTGGTCGACGTGCACGAGGACGACCTCACCGTGCTCATGTACACCGGCGGCACCACCGGACTCCCGAAGGGCGTCCTGCACACGCAGCGCACCAACACACTGAACGTCTACCGGTTGGGATTCATGTTCGGGTTCTTCACCGAGACGAGCACCTTCCTGAACGCCACGCCGATGTTCCACGCCGGCGGGTCGATGGGCACGATGGGCATGCCGTGCAGCGGCGGCACCACCGTCATCCACGGCACCTTCGATCCCGGTCGTCTGATCGCCGATGTCGAGCGCTACCAGGTGACCCACATGGGCCTCGTGCCGACGATGATCGGCATGTTCGTGAACCACCCCGACTTCGATCCGGCGAAGTTCGCGTCGCTGCGGATGCTGACGTACGGCGCGTCGCCGATGCCGTCGGCGCTGCTCGATCAGCTCCACTCGCTGCTGCCCCACGTGGGCCTCACCCAGTGCTACGGCATGACCGAGGCCTGCGCGGTGCTCACCTGCCTCAGCCCCGAGGACCACCGGCGCGGCGGCGCGGCCATGCGGTCGGCCGGGCGCGCTTCGCCGGGAGTCGAGCTCACGGTGCGCGACGTCGACGGCGCGGTCGTGCCCAACGGCGAGGTGGGCGAGGTGTGGGCGAAGGCCGGCAGCTTCAGCGTCGGCTACCTCGGCCGGCCCGAGGAGACGGCAGCGGCGTTCGCCGGCGGCTGGTACCACACGGGTGATGCCGGGTACCTCGACGACGAGCAGTTCCTCTACCTGGTCGACCGCACCAAGGACATGATCGTCACCGGCGGCGAGAACGTGTACTCGAGCGAGGTGGAGAACGCGCTCGCCAGCCACCCGGCCGTGCTGCAGGTGGCCGTCATCGGCATCCCCAGCGCGACCTGGGGCGAGCAGGTACACGCGATCGTCGTGCCCCGGCCAGGCACCGCACCCACCGAGCAGGAGTTGATCGCCCACGCCCGGGCGTCGATCGCCGGGTTCAAGGCACCGAAGTCGGTGGAGCTGCGCAGCGATCCGTTGCCGCTGTCGGGAGCGATGAAGGTGCTCAAGCGCGAGCTGCGCGCCCCGTACTGGGCCGGTCGCGAGCGAGCGATCGACTGACGACTCACCGACAGCCGCAGCCGGCAGCCGACGACGATCACACGTCGGCGACCCACATGTCGATCAGCTTCCGAGCGATCGAGATTCGCGGCGGGATGCTGGGCAGTTGG
>JAYUSX010000075.1:0-14829 GCA_043755475.1 Actinomycetota bacterium | reverse complement strand
TCCGAAGCGCCCGAGAAGTCGCCGAACACGAGCCGGCTCGAGTTCCAACAGGTCCTGGTCACGAACGTGCAGACGACGAACGCCCCCGTCGAGGTCGGCGACGAGACACAAGGCGCAGGCCGGGTGACCGACTCCGAGTACGTCGTCACCCTCGCCCTGTCGCCCGAGCAGTCCGAGCGCTTCGTCTTCGCAGCGGAGTTCGGACACGTGTGGTTGTCGATCGACCCAGCGAGTGTCACCGACGACGGCACACGTCTCGTCACCCTCGGCAACGTCTACAGGGTGGTGAAGTGATGGACACCGACGACATGCCGACGGTGCTGATCGGCAACGACATGTCCCCCGAGTTGGCCGTCGACGTATCGATCGCACTTCAGGCGATGGGAGTTGCCGTTCGGGTCAGTGGCACGATGGAGCCGCCACGCCAGCCGAAGATCATCGTGGTGATCTCCCCCAAGGGCGGCTCCGGAAAGACCGCCACGGCATCCAACCTGGCGATCGCCCTCGCTCAGCGCTGCCCGGGTCGAGTGGTGGCGGTCGACCTCGACCTCCAGTTCGGAGATCTCGCCACGGCGTTGTCGTTGACGCCCGAGTACACGCTGGCGCAGTTGTCGCGGTCCCCACAGATCGACGCGACCTCGGTCAAGCTGTTCCTCACACCCCACGCGACAGGGTTGTTCGTGCTCGCCTCGGCGAACGATCCCGCAGAGGCCGACTCGATCACGCCCACGCACGTTTCGACGGTGCTGCCGTTGCTCGCACGGACGTTCGACTTCGTGATCGTCGACACACCGGCTGGGCTCGACGAACGCACGCTGGCCGCCATCGAGCGAGCCAGCGATCTCCTGCTGGTGTCGAGTCTCGACGTGACCAGCATCCGGAGCCTCAAGAAGGTGATCGACGCGCTCAACCATCTGGGTATCCCGGCGGCCAGGCACTTCGTCCTCAACCGCGCCGATGCCAAGGTCGGACTCGATCCCTCCGACGCGGAGAAGGCCATCGGCATGAAGATCGCTTGTGCGATCCCGTCGACCCGAGCGATCCCGCTGTCGCTCAACCTCGGCACACCGGTGGTCGTCAGCGACCCGAGATCGCCGGTTGCCAAGCAGATGCAGCAGTTGTCGCAACTGTTCGCACCCGCACACGTCCAGCAGCAACGCAAGGGCTGGCGACGATGAGCCTGAGCGAGCGTCTCAACCAAGCCCAGCAGGCAGCCGTCGATCGCGGAGCGGTCGCCGGGGTGTGGCGAGCGCCCTCCGCTCAACCCGTCGTCGTCGATGGCGTTGCCGACTTCAAGTCCAAGGTTCACGAGCTCCTGTTCGAGCGGCTCGGCACCCGGCTGTTCGAGGCGTCCAACGGCGATCAGCTGCACGCTCTCGTGGTCGCCGAGATCAGCGCCCTGATGTCGGCGACCGAGACGGCCCTGTCAACCCACGAGCGCCAGACCCTCGTGAGCGACATCGCCCGCGACGTGATGGGACTGGGCCCGATCGAACAGTTCCTCGCCGACCCCACCGTCACCGAGGTCATGGTGAACGGCACCAGCTGCATCTACGTCGAGCGTCACGGCATCATCGAGCAGACCAGGGCCCGCTTCACCTCGGAAGATCATCTGCGACGCGTGGTCGACCGAATCGTTGCGTCGGTGGGTCGTCGCGTCGACGATTCATCACCGATGGTCGACGCTCGCTTGGCGGACGGTTCACGCGTGAACGTGATCGTGCCGCCACTGTCGCTGGACGGGTCGATCTTGACCATCCGCAAGTTCGCTGCGGAGCCGTACCAGGTCGCTGACCTGATCGCGATGGGCACGCTGACCGAGCAAGCGGCATCGGTGTTGGCTTCGTCGGTGGAGGGGGGCATGAACATCCTCATCTCCGGCGGCACGGGTACCGGCAAGACCACGATGCTCAACGTGATGTCGAGCTTCGTTCCGAGCGCAGACCGGATCGTCACCATCGAGGACGCGGTGGAGTTGCAGTTGCGGCAGGAACACGTCATCCGGCTCGAGGCCCGCGTTGCGAACACGGAGGGCCAAGGTGAGATCACCATCCGCGACCTCGTTCGCAATGCACTGCGCATGCGCCCCGACCGCATCATCGTCGGTGAGGTCCGCGGCGCCGAGGCCCTCGACATGCTGCAGGCGATGAACACGGGCCACGACGGCTCGATGTCGACGGTGCACGCCAACAGCCCGAGAGATGCGTTGGCACGGCTGGAGACGATGGTGCTGATGGCCGGCTTCGACCTGCCGACACGAGCGATCCGCGAGCAGATCGCGTCAGCGCTGAACCTCATCGTGCACGTCGATCGCTTCCGCGACGGTTCGCGCCGCATCAGCCATGTTACCGAGGTGGTCGGGATGGAGGGTGAGATCGTCACGCTGCAGGACATCTACCGCTTCGACTACAAGGCGATGAGCCTCATCCCGACCGGCATCCGTCCGGAGTTCGTCGATCACCTTGCAGATCGAGGAATCAGGCTTCCCAGGGAACTGTTCGGCGCATCGGACATGTGGCGATGAGCTCTCGACGGGGCCGTGTCGCCGCGATCGGATCACTCTTGTCGCTCGCGCCGATCGGTCTGGCCGGCTTCGGCAGCGAACGCGTGGCTGCGCAGGTGCCCGCCGTGAATCTCGAGGTGGTGATCGCCATCGACAGCTCTGGCAGCATGCGCCCGGCCATCGAGGCCGCCAAGGCGGCAGCCACCGAGTTCGTGACGTCGATGCCGCCCGAGGTGCCCATCGGCGTCGAGACGTTCGGCAACACCGTCACGGTGCTGACACCGCCGACGACCGACCGTGCGCTCCTGAGCCAGCAGATCGGCGGCATCGTCGCCACGGGTGACACGGCGCTCTACGACGCGATCATCACCGCGACCGGGTTGTTCTCCCCCACCGTCGAGCAGAAGGTCATCGTGTTGTTGTCGGACGGCAGGGACGACGGGAGTCGGGCAACGCTGGACGCGGCGGTCGCAGCCCTGCAGGGGGTGAGTGTGGAGGCCATCAGCCTCACCACGGCGGAGACCGACATCGCCAGCCTTTCCGCGCTCGGCGCAGTCACCTCCGCGGACGATTCCGCCGCAGTCGCCGCGGCGTTCGCCCGAGTCGCCGGATTGCTCGCTGCCACCGTGGAGCCGGTCGCCGCGACCACCACGGTCGCCCCGGCCACCACCGTCGTGCCGGCCACCACTGCGCCACCGACCACCGTGGCCGTGTCGACCACGCTCGCAACGACCACCACCGAAGCCGTGACGACAGTGCCGCCCGGTCTGATCGATGCCGAGTCGGCCCGTACGTCGTCCCAGCCACGCTCCTCGGCCGCGTTGTGGCTGGGTGCGCTCGGAGTCTTCACCGGGTTGTTCCTCCTCGGCCTCTTGTTCTTCCCGCGAGCACGCGTGTCGAAGGCCCGTCTGGGCATCGAACAGCCACGCAACGTGTCCGAGATGGGCAAGCGCACGATCTCAGCCGTCGAGGCTGCACTCGAGCGGCGCGGCCAGCGGGATGACCTCGCGACGACGCTCGCTGTCGCCAACATCTCGATGCAACCTGGCGAGTTCATCGGTGTGGTGGGAGTCGTCGCAATCGTCGGCGCTCTCGTCGGCCTACTCCTCGGCGGGCCGGTGGGCGCAGTCCTCACCGCGATGCTCGTGTGTGTCGGGGCGACGTTCTATGTGCGCCGCGCCAAGGCCAAGCATCAAGCCGCGTTCGCTTCGCAATTGCCCGACGTGCTCCAACTGGTCACCATGTCGCTCCGCAGCGGGTTCGGCCTTGCCCAAGCGCTCGACGCCGTCGCCAACGAGGCCGAGGAGCCCGCTCGGAGCGCGTTCGCCCAGGTGTTGGTCGAAACGCGACTCGGGCGCGACCTGTCCGACTCGATGCGCGCACTGGCACGTCGTATGCACAGCAGCGACCTGGACTGGGTGGTCGCTGCGATCGACATCAACCGGGACACTGGCGGGAACCTGTCGGAGATCCTCCGCACCGTCGGATCCACGATTCGCGAACGCGAACGCATGGCCCGCCAGGTCGCCACGTACACAGCCGAAGGCAGGTTGTCGGCCCAGGTACTCACGTTGTTGCCCATCGCGATGGCCCTGTGGCAGTGGCGGGCCAACCCGGACACCTTCGCCCAGCTCACGCATGGCAGCGGCCTCGTCGCACTCATCATCGCCGGCGTCCTTCTGGTCGTTGGCACCATCTGGACGCACCGGATCGTGAACTCGATCGGGTCGTGAATCGAATGGGGGAAAGACACTCATGAATCTCACCGTCATCCTCGGCTCCATGGCGCTCGTCGCCTCCGTCGGCATCCTCTGGTGGGGCCTGACGGGCCGGCCGCACGCTGCCCGCGCCAACCTCTTTGCCGGGCTGGAACGGCTCGAAACGATCTCCCACCCGTCATCGCCGTGGATGCGCCGACTCGGCCAGGCCGTGCGGCGGTTCCTCCCGCGACAGCTCGTCGACGGTCTCGAGGTCAACCTCGTCCAGGCCGGGCACCCAATGGGCCTCGATCTCCCTCGCATCCTGGGCGTCAAGGTGGTGATCGCTGGTTTCACGGCGTTGCTTTTGGTCCTCGTCGGCCATCCGGTCTACGCGATCGTGAGTGCAGCGGTCATGTTTTTCCTTCCGGACTACTGGGTGCTGAGCACCCGAGACAAACGGCAGGCCGCCATGCAAGCCGACGCCGCCGACATCATCGATCAGCTGACGATCTGCGTGGAGGCCGGCCTCGGCTTCGACGCAGCGCTTGCTCGGGTGGGCACGACGACAACAGGAGTGCTGACCGACGAGCTCCGGCGCACGATCGGCGACATCCAGGCCGGCGTGCCAAGGGCCCAGGCGTTGCGGATGCTCGCCGACCGTGCCCAGATCGTCGAGATCCGAAGCTTGGTCACCGCGCTCCTCCAGGCGCAGCAGCACGGCGTGCCGATGGCCGAGACGCTGCGAAACCAGTCGGCCGAGATGCGTCTGAGGCGCAAACAGCGCACCGAGGAGAAAGCGGCGAAGCTGACCGTCAAGATGCTCTTCCCGATCGTGTTCTGCTTCATGCCGGTGTTCATGATCATCGTGGCGGTGCCCTCGTTCCTCAGCCTCGGCGATTCGCTCTAGGACACCGTCTTGCGCACACCTCGACATCGCCCGATCGCGTGGCCCGTCTTCGCCGCCCGTCGCGATGACCGCCCCGGAGAGCGCCACCGGTGCCTCGACGGTGCCTCCGACTCGACGTCGGGGCCCTCCCCTGCCACCGTCGGGGAATCATGTCCTGTCTGCCCGACGTGCGGTCACTCGATGTTGAGCGACGAGCTCGACCGATCCGAGGATGAACCGAGGTGAGCACCCGCTTCCCCTCCTCACGGCCGCGGACGTGATCGGATCCCCGGCAACGTTCAACTCGGCCTGTGTAGATCCTCAAGGAACGTTCAAGAAGGGAATGACCCCCTTTCCTGAACCCGCCAACAGATCTAGTGTCGCGCCCATCACCGGCTTGGCGGCTCGGTGAGGAGATTCTGAGGACCGGTGGGACATATGCGGCCGACGCGGTGGGCATCGGAGCAACAAGCTCGAGTGCAGGAGAGCGACGTTCGAGGTCGAGCCGCGGGCGAACTCAGCACCACCGACCGTGCAGACGGCCGACCGGCCGCCGATCGCGTCGACCTGGCGGAGCACTCATGAGCGGCCGCGTTCTCGTCGTCGAAGAGCAGGCCTTGATCGCGCTCGGATTGCAGCTGGTTCTGTCGGCCTCGCACTGGGACGTCCAAGCGATCAGCGGCCCCACGACGGAGCTGATCGCTCGCGCCGAGCTTTTCGAGCCGCACTGCGTGCTGCTCGACATCCACGTCAGCGGCGGGGTCGGCAAAGGCATCGAACTGATCGGTCCGCTGATGTCGACGGGTGCTCCAGTGGTCGTGCTCACCTCGGAGCGTCGCCGAATCGTGTTGGCCGAATGCCTCGAGGCAGGAGCCTCCGGCTGGATCCACCTGAGTGCGGGGGTCGACGAGGTCGACGCCACACTCACACGCGTCCTCGCCGGTCGTGCACTGATCGGGCGCGCCGAGCGATCAGCGCTGCTCGAAGAGCTCAGGATGGATCGGGCGCTCACGGTGAACTCGGACGCCGCCTTCAGCCAGTTGACACACCGGGAGGCGCTGGTGCTCGGCGGACTGGTCGACGGCCTCTCCGCCGAGGAGATCGCCGAGGCGCACTTCGTGGCGTTGAGCACCGTGCGATCCCAGATCCGCTCTGTGTTGCAGAAACTGGGCGTGCGGTCACAACTCGCCGCGGTCGCGCTCGCAGGCGACCATCGCGACTTGCTCCCGAGGCTCGTCCGACCCGCGAACAGTCGACGCCGCACCCACTCCGGCAGCGTTCTCCGCTGCGCGCCCGAATTCAGGCGGTGACACGCCGTTCGTCTCGGCGGACGCTGGCGTGATCGACCTACGATCGTTGGTCGCACAGATGCGACGGTCGAGATGGGTGGGGGACGCATGACGCAGCAGCTGTCGGAGAACTGGGCCACGCTGTGGGAGGCCCTCGCCGATGCCCAGCCCGATCACGTCGCCGTGGTGGTCGGCGACCGCCAGATGCGCTGGCGCGACCTGGACCATCGAGCGGCCAAGCTCGCCGGCGCACTCACCGCAGCGGGAGTCGGCGCGACCAGCAAGGTCGGGCAGTTGCTTTACAACTGTCCCGAGTACCTGGAGACGGTCTATGCGCTGTTCAAGGTGCGGGCCACTCCCGTGAACGTGAACTACCGCTACCTCGCCGACGAGGTCGCGTACATCCTCGACAATGCCGATGCCGAGGTGATCGTGTTCCACGGATCGCTCGGCGATCGTCTGGCCGGAGAAACGGAACGGCTGCCTCACCTGAAACTGCTGCTCCAGGTCGACGACGGCAGCCCACTCGTGGCCGGCGCCCAGTGGTACCACGAGTTCCTCGACGCGGCCGACCCCGCGCCGCGCATCGAGCGATCCGGTGAGGACTACCTCTTCTTGTACACGGGCGGCACCACGGGCATGCCCAAGGGCGTGATGTGGCGCCACGTCGATCTGTTCGGTGCGCTCGGCTTCACGAGCTACCTCTCGATGGGGCTCGACGTTCCGACCACCCCTGAGCAGGTGGGTCGAGTCGCCGCCGAGCTGAACGCCGCCGGGCGCAGCCCGGTGAACCTGTGCGCTCCCCCGCTGATGCACGGCACGGCACTGTTCCTGGCGATCGGCGCGTTCATCCTCGGTGGCACCGTCGTGCTGCTCGGCGGGCGCCGCTTCGACGCCGACGAGCTGTGGGAACTGGTCGAGGAACACCGCGTCACGCAGCTGTCGATCGTGGGCGACGCGTTCGCGCGACCGATGGTGGCGGCCCTCGAGGCCGCCGAAGCTCGCAGCCGCCGGTACGACCTGTCGACGGTGCAACGCATCGTGTCGACCGGCGCCACGTTGTCGGCCGACCACAAGCGAGCGTTCCAACAACGGTGTGCTGGCGCGGTGATCATGGACATGATCGGTGCCAGCGAGGGCGGTCCGTTCGCCGTGTCGATGACGATGCCCGGCACCCAACCTGCTGCCACGGCGGTCTTCACCGCGCCGCCCAACGCAGTGGTGATCGACGACGAGACAGGTCTGCCCGCCGAGCGCGGCTCGGGCGTCATCGGCATGCTGGCCGTGAGTGGTGCGATGCCCCAGGGGTACTGGAAGGACGAGGCCAAGTCGGCGAGCACGTTCCGCTTGATCGAGGGCATCCGGTACACCGTGCCTGGCGACTACGCCACGATCGAAGCCGACGGGACGGTCCACCTGCTCGGTCGGGGCTCGGTGTGCATCAACACCGGCGGCGAGAAGGTGTACCCCGAGGAAGTCGAAGTGGCCGCTCGTTCACACCCGGGCGTGCTCGACTGCAACGCCGTCGGAGTTGCCGACGAGCGCTTCGGCCAAGCCGTCGTGCTGGTCGCGTCGCGGGCGACGGGCACCACCGCGACCGACGCCGAGGTGATCGACCACATCCGCAGCCAGCTCGCCGCGTACAAGGCCCCCAAGCGCGTGGTGTGGGTGGAGGCCGTGTACCGCAGTCCGAGCGGCAAGGCCGACTACCGCTGGGCCTCCGCAGCTGCGACAGCATGACCAGGACCTGACCAGGGACTCGCCAGGGGTTTCTAGCTCAGATTCAGGCTCGGAGATGGGGTGCGATGGCGGTCAGCGAGCCGGGCACCCATTGGCTCACCTGGATGCGGTCGACGCCCATGTCGGCGAACGACCGCAGGTGGGCAGCGACCCGCTCGGGCTCGCCGAGCATCGATCCATACAGGCCATCGCCCAGCACGGCCTGCATCGATGCCGCGCCCGGTCCGCAGCCGATGAACGTGAGCAGGCTCACCGCAACGTCGGGATTCGCCGACTTCACGATATGGATCATGCCCTGCACCTCTGCTCGGGTGACCGCCGCCAGAGCGCCGAGGTCGAGCGCGCCGCCACGCGTGGAGCGACCCATCTTCAGCTCCACCCGGTCGACGAGCGGGGTGATGTTGCGCATCGTCCATGGACTGCCCACGCTGGCCGTGACCGGCGGAGGCGTTGCCGGCGTGGGTCCCATGGCAGGGATGTCGACCTGGTAGTGCTCACCCTCGAACCGGCACGGACGACCGGCCACGATCTGGCGCACGATCTGCACCGCCTCGGCGAACATGCGCGCCCGGGTGCGGCCGTCGGGAAACGGCCGCCCTGTGCTCTCCATCTCGTCGCGTGCCCAGCCGGCGCCGAGTCCTGCCTCGAACCGGCCCCCCGACACCACCTGCATCGACAGGCTGGCGTGGGCGAACTCCACCGGGTGCCTGAACAAGTTGTTGGCGAACGCGGGCTGCAACACGACCCGCTCGGTGGCTGCCGCCATGGTGGCGATCGTCACCCACAGGTGAGGGAACGGGGTCACGTTCTGACGGGCGACCCAGAAGTGGTCGGCGCAGCCGACGCCGTCGTAGCCCTCGGCCTCCCGCTCACGGGCCCACTGCGCTGGATCATCGACGGCGGAGGTGAGGTTGGCGAACCACTGCATCGGTGCCGACAGTACCGATAGCGTCCTGCCGGTGAACGACCGGCCGAACGCATCTCCCGCCGGCTGGTTCCCCGACCCGCTCAGCCGCTACGACCATCGGTGGTTCAACGGAACGTCATGGACGGCCGACGTGTCCGTCGACGGAGGCCGCTTCGTCGATCCATCGCCTCTGTCAGGAATGGGGGGCCCGGACGCACCGGCCAACGCGGCGCCCGCCTCGCCGCGTGCCGCCCCACATGCACCGTTCGGTGCGCCGATCGCCGGTACCACTCAGCCATCGCGCACGATGGCCGTGCTGGCGTTGATCGCCGGACTCGTCTCGGTCCTCACCGGCTGGATGCCGATCGTCTTCGTCATCGGCGCCGTCGCGGGCATCGCCGCGATCACGTTGGGGATCGTCGCCCGCGGCCGGGCGCAGCAGGGCCGGGCACGAGGACGAGGCATGGCGCTCGCGGGCATCATCCTCGGACCGATCGGTCTCGCGTCGTGTGTGGTCGGCGTGCTCCTCACGGGCGCCTTGCTGCGCGAAGTTCGCGAATACACCGAGCCAGGCCCGGTCGACGTCGTGGTCGAGACGTGTGTGGTGGACGGACGCGCCGTGCGAACGAGCGGAACGATCGAGAACCTCGACGACCAGACCCACGACTACTCGATCGTCATCGAAGTGATCGACGGGGGCGATGTGGTCGATCGCGACAACGTGCCGGTCGACGGCGTCACCGCAGGTGAGGTCCGTCGTTGGGAGCAGCTCATCCTCACCCGTCGCGACACCCCGGCCGATGCCGACTGCGACATCTTCGCCGTCAACGGCCCGTTCCCATTCGGTCTCGACCCGAACCCCTGACCTCGGGCGAGCTCAGGCCGGAAGGGTCACGATCTGGATGTACTGCGTCGGCAGCGCCCACCGGCGGATGGCCGCGGCAACGTCATCACGGGTGATCTCCTGCGCGACGAAGTACTCGTTCACGTAGTCGACGATGTCCGCGTTGCCCGACGTATCGACCAGCACCTTCAGAACCTCGTCGTTGATCGTCAGGTTGTCGATGAAGCCCAAGCTCTCGACGACGACCGCCTGTGCCGACGAGAACTCCTCCGCCGAAGGCCCTGCCTGACGCAGGTCTTCCAGCTCGACCAGCACCTGCCGCGCCACGTCTGCCACCAGTGCGGGCGATGTCGACACCGAGACGTACAGCTCGGCGTTCGGCGTCTGACCGCCGGTGATCTGGAACGATGCCGACGGCGAGTAGGTCTCGCCCAACTCCTCCCGCAACCGGTCGACCAGGCGACTGCTCACCAGTTCGGCGACGATCAAGCCCACCGTGTCGTCGGCGCGCGATGACGTTGCCGGCGCAGTCCACAGCGTGGTGACGGCGGCTCGTTCGCCCGTGCCGGCGCGCACGGTCTCGCGAACGACGCCAGCCGGCGGTGGTGGCTCGGTGAAGTCGACGTTCTCGACTCGACCGGTCGACGGCAGCGTGCCGAGGTACCTGCGGGCCAGATCCTCCACCACGTCGACGTCGACATCGCCGCTGATCGCGAACACCCAGTCCGACGCGTCTCCGTAGCGATCACGCATCACCCGCTCGATCCCGTCGACGTCGACGGTCTCCAACTGGGCAGCGTCGAGATCGAGGAATCGCGGATCGTCGTAACGGGCGTCGAGCAGCGCCACCGCTCCCGCGTAGTCGGGATCGGAGCTCGGGTTCTCCGCGAGCGGCAGCGCGTCGGCGAGGTAGTTCTCCAACGCGACGCCATCGACCCGAGGATCGGTCATCAGCAGGTGCACGTACTGGAACAGCGCTTCGGTGTCCTTGGCCGCCGAGTAGCCCGTGAGATCCTCGGTGAACGCGTTGATCGAGGCGTAGAGATCGATCTCACGATCGGCGACGAACGCGTCGAACGCGACCGGATCGATGTCGGCGACACCGCTCTTGTACACGACATCACCGGCGACGGAAGCGTCTGGCAGATCCGCCTCCGTGACCGCCGTGAGACCGCCAGGGCTGCGACCGTCGAACTGTAGATACCCCTCGACGATCTTCGTCGGATTGATCACCACACGCACGCCGTTGGCGAACTCGAGCACCATCGGGTCGAAGCTGTCGAACGCAGCATCTCCGGCCAACGCGAAGCGGTCGATCTCGGCCACCGGCTCTGGTGCAGTCATCAGCGCATCGAGCGATTCGGCCGTGTCGTCGCGCGGCTCGAGCGGACGAGTGCTCGTGGCCTCGGCGATGGACAGGAGCTCGTCGACGGACGGCGCATCGACGGCCTCGGCCTGCGGCAGGCTGACGAACATGTGCGGTCCTGACCGTTCCCAGCGATCGACGAACGCCCACGCGAGCGTCTGTGGGGTCACCCGATCGAGCACCGCATCGACGAAGTCGAACTGGCGTTGAGCCGACACGAACCCTTCGTCGTCGAGAAAGTCGGACACATAGCCATCGGCGAACTCGACGTCTTGCCGTGACCCTTGTCCTTCGATCACCGACACGTTGGCGCTGCGAACCGCGCCGACCGCCCGCTCGACCTCGGCTTCGGTGACACCGAAGCGCCGCACACGCTCGTACTCGTCGAGGATCGCCGTGATCGATGCTGTCACCCCGTCGCCGCTCACCTCGATCGAGATCTCCGGAGCATCGAGGGACCGCACGTACGAACTGGACGTCGCCGACGCCGAACGGAACGGCGCCGTGCCACGGGCGGCATCGTCCGACAGACGCGTCGCGATGATGTCGAACACCAGTCCGTCGAGGATCGAGCGCTGCACCCGCTCCTCGAGCGAACGGTCCTGATCGATCGCAAGGGGCAGCGTGACGAAGGCGGAGCCGCTCGTGAGATCGGGATCGGAGAAGACGCTCGCTTCCGGAACCGTGCCGGGAGCGAAGGTCAGATCCGGTTTCGGTGGCGCGTCGGCCCGTGCGGTCACCGACTCGAATCGATCGATGATGCCTTGCTCGACGGTGCCGGCATCGATGTCGCCCACCACGACGATCGCTGCGTTGTCGGGCCGGTACCACGTGTCGTAGAACCGCCGGAGCGGTTCGGTGGTCATCGCCGAGATCGCTTAGGACGTGCCGATCGGCTGCTGACCCTGGTACGGCGTGCCGTCCAAGAAGAGCGCATCGATGGCAGCAAACTCGCGACCGTCGACCGATTCCTCACGACCTCGGAACTCGTCGAGCACGACCCCGCGTTCGGATGTGACCGCATCTTCGGTGATCGTCGCCGCGCTGAGCCACTCACTCAGCACGTCGAGGCCGGTGTCGACCACGCCGCGATCGTTCGGCATCGTGAGCTCGTAGACGGTTTCGTCGCTGCTCGTGTAGGCGTTGACATCTGCGCCGAACTCCGCACCGAAGCTGCGCAGCACCGCGGTGAGCTCGTTGTCGGGGAACCGCTCGGTGCCGTTGAACAGCATGTGTTCGAGGAAGTGCGCCGCGCCCGACTGGTCCGGATCCTGCAGCGCAGAACCGGCGTCGACGACCAGCCGCATGGAGACGCTGCCGCCAGGATTGTCGTTGGCGCGCACGTAGTACGTGAGCCCGTTGTCGAGCGTGCCGCTCACCGTCTCAGGATCTGGCTCGCCCAGCGACGGCAGGCCCTGCGCGTCGGGCATTTCGGTCGCCGTGGTCGCAACGGCGTCATCGGCACCACCATCGGATCCGGAGGCCGCGGTCGTCGGGTCGATCCCCGTGCCGTCGGTGCCGTCCCCGCCCTCGGTCGACACCGAGGAGGTCGATCGTTCGTCGTCGGGCGAGCATCCCGCAGCGAGGCCGACCATCACCACCGACAGAGCCACAGCGAGCGTTCGAGTCGTCCAGGGTCGCATGCATCCGACTCTACGGATGGGGCCGGCGAGTTCGGAATGATCCTCGACATCTTGAACCGACGTCGAGACGCACCACAGGACGATGGCCAGCGTGACCTCCGCCCGCTGATCACGCAGCAACCACGGATCCCCCCTACCCTCCCGGGCGATGCCCGAGGGACACACGATCTACCGCATCGCGCTCGACCATTCGAAGCTGCTCGCCGGCAAGCACGTGGCCGTGTCATCCCCACAGGGGCGCTTCTCGGACGCCGTGCTGGTCGACGGCCAACGGCTCGATGCCGTCCGCGCACACGGCAAGCATCTCTGGTACGAGTGGAGCAATGGGCTGCTGACCCACGTTCACCTGGGCCTCTTCGGCAAGTTCCGCGTGAGCCGTCATCCCGATGCCGAACCGCCCGAGCCGAAAGGCCTCGTCCGGATGCGGCTGTTCACCGACGGCGTCACGATCGACCTCGCCGGTCCGACCGACTGCTCCGTCGGGGATGAGGCGGACCGCGACGTGATCCTTCGCCGCCTCGGTCCCGACCCATTGCGCCGGGACTCGAAACCGCAGGTGGTCTTCGACCGCATCCGCAAGAGCAAGCAGCCGATCGGCGCACTGTTGCTCGACCAGTCGGTCATCTGCGGTGTCGGCAACGTCTACCGCGCCGAAGCGCTGTTCCTGAACGGCATCCACCCGTCACGGCCTGGCCGCGATCTTGATCTGGCGGAGTTGCAGGCCCTCTGGGCGACGACCGTGGCGATGCTCGAGCAAGGCGTGAAGGACAACAGGATCGTGACGGTCGATCGCAGCGAACTCGACCTGCCGAGGGGCCGGAGGATCCGACGCGGTGAGGCGACGTACGCATACAAGCGCGATCGATGCCTCCGGTGCTCGACGCCGATCAGCTCGGTCGCCCTGGCTGGCAGGCCGTGCTACTACTGCCCGACTTGTCAACCGATCTGACGAACGATCGGCCGAACCGATCAGTCGTGGTTGAAGATCACGCCTGCTTCACGGGCTCTCGCCGTGGCTGCACCCATCTTGGCGCCGTCGTAGCCGACACGGAGTCCGGGCGCAATCGACACGACAACACGCCGCGGGGAGTCGAGCATCTTGGCGAACTCGAGCACCCGCTCGGGGCCGTACTTGCCCATCAGCCGTTCGGCCAGGCGAGGGTAGAACCACTGCCGGGTCTCGTCGTCCTCGTGCACCGTGGCGATGCCCTTGAACGTCACCGTCTTGTTCGCTCCCATCGACGTCCCGGCGGAAGTGATGGTGACTACCACCCGCGGGTCGCGGCGGATGGCGGGGATTCGCTTTCGTTGCCCGCTGGCCGTCATCCAGATGGTGCCGTCGTCGGTGCGGAGGTAGCTCATGATCGCCGCCATGGGCGATCCGTCCTTGGTGACCCAGCCGAAGGTGCATTCGTTCTGCTCGGCGATCAGTCGATCTTCGTGTTCGGGGTCGAGGCCGTAGACGGTGACGTCTTCGTAGTTGGTGATCAGATTCGGTTCGCTGCTCATCGGGGAATCGCTTTCTCGGTGGGGTTCTCGTTGGGGTTCTCGTTGGGGTTCACGGTCGGGAGGTCGAAGTGGCCGGCGTTGGCGCTGAGGCCACCGTCGACGGCCAGCACCACACCGTGCACGAAGCTGGCGGCCGGCGACGCGAGGAACCAGATCGCTTCCGCGAGCTCGCTCGGCTGACCCCAGCGCTGCAACGGGATGCGGCGGGCCATCGCTGCATGCACCTCCGGCATCGTCGTCAGCCGCTGTGTCATGCCGGTCTCGACCGGACCGGGCGCGACGGCGTTGATCCGGATGCCCTGGCTGCCGTAGTCCATCGCCATGCCGCGCACGAGGTTGATCACCGCTGCCTTGGATGCGTTGTACGCCCAGTTGCGCGGGTCGCCACCCAGGCCCGACGTGGATGCCGTCACGACGATCGCGCCGCTGCCACCGCTGGCTC
>JAYUSX010000074.1:0-2285 GCA_043755475.1 Actinomycetota bacterium | reverse complement strand
CTCCCAGTGGTCGCCCACCTTCTCGAACGAATGCTTCAATGAAGCGAACGCAATCCGATGCGCCGCTTCGCCGTCGCCATGCACCTCCTCGGCCGACTCCAGTGTGTGCATGTAGGTGGCCTGGGCCTTCGAGGGCGATCGTTTCAACGTGGCCGGCAAACGATCCTTCTCTTTCTTGTTCAACACCATGTCATCCTCCTGGTCAGCGATGAGGTCGCCAACATCGTCCGCAGCGCCAGCGACGTGTCGGTATCCCACGTACCAGTACCCGGCAAGTGCTTCGGCCAAACAGCTTCCTGCCGCTCAGCAGCAAGGCGACGGCCTGCGGTGCGCAGCCTGCGCGCCGGCGCAGAGGCGTACCGCATCGGGCTGGTCACCGAGCTCGTCCCGGTCGACGCCCTCAAGGCTCGGGCACAACAACTGGGTGAGGAACTGGCAACCCAGCCCCGAGAGGCCGTCAAGGCGATGCTCGGTGTGGTCGTCGGCCACGAGACCAAGACACTCGCGCTTTCATGGAGAAACGCAAGCCGGTGTTCAACCAGGCCCGCTAAACCCGGGCCATGCTGCGTTCGGTCACATGGTGAAGGCGAGGTTGCGGGCGGCGATCTCACCAAGGACTGCGTCGCCGGTCCAGGTCATGCGGCCGTCGTCGATCGGGCCTTGCGGATCGATCCGACCGCACGCCAGCAGCGCAAAGGTCACGGAGTCGGTCCGCAACACCACATCGGCAGTATCGAGTGACTCGACCCGTTTGGCCCGGCCGTCGACGGCGACATGGAACGTGCGAACGACCGGCCCGGTCAGCTCGATCGTGATGCTCTTGCCGTCGGGCAGCTTCACCTTCTTGCCGATGATGTACGGCAACGATCCTTCGATCTCACCGATCGCCGCCTCCGCTGCCGGCCCGCTCTCGTGACCGGGCAGCTGTAGTGGCACGCGCATGTCCTGTTCGTGCACCCACAGGTCGAACACCCGGATGTTCATGAACCGTCCGTAGGTGCCAGGGCCGACCGGGGTCATCCCCTCGCGCTCGAGATTGGCCGGAGTGAGAGCACGCAGGTCACTTCGCCGCTGGGCGATCGCCTCCCGGTAGCGGCTCAACAGATCGGCATTGTTCAGCCCCTCGACCGATGCGGTCCACTCGCCGGCGCGATCGAACGGCACACCGTCGGCGAGCGTTCCAGGATCCAAACCGGCCAGCATGTTCTCGATCGCGCCGAGATGGGTCACGACGCCTCGGACCGTCCACGCCGGGCACAGCGACTGCGTGGCCCACTGCTCGTCGCCCAACCCGTCGAGCACACCGTCGATCGAATCGAAGCACTCCATCAACAGATCGACCACCGTTGTCTCACTCATCTCGTGTTCTCCTCACCTCGTGAACGATCGGCCGGGCCGACCGCCGTGAATCCGGACTCGCCCATGCCCACCACCACACCGCGATTGATGCTCACCCAGTCGCGGGCTTCGAGGTAGGGACGGAAGGTCTCGACGATGCGCCGCTCGGCATCCTTGGTCTTGGGCTGTTGCAGCTCGTAGAGATCGGGGAACTCGGTCCAGGCCGTGACCGCGCGCCACAACCGCACCGC
This sequence comes from Actinomycetota bacterium, assembly GCA_043755475.1. Taxonomy (GTDB): domain Bacteria; phylum Actinomycetota; class Acidimicrobiia; order Acidimicrobiales; family Ilumatobacteraceae; genus VFMC01. The sequence continues at coordinate 696 of JAYUSX010000074.1, read as the reverse complement.
TGCGTCGCCGGTGGGCGGATCGATCAACACCGGGCCGAACAAGCAGTGGTCACCGAAGAAGAGCGTGGGGACGCCGTAGCCCCCGGCGGCAACCACGCGGTCGTGCTCGGAACGAACCTCGTCATGCGTGGTCGGATCGGCGAGCGCCGCGTCCACGAGGCCGGGGTCGAGGCCGAGTTCGTCGAGCAGGTGGCGCGCCACCTCGGGATCGTGCGGGCGATTGCCGTCCTCGTGCAACGCCCGCCCGGCGAGCTCGTACCAGCGGTCGAGATCGTCCATGCTCGTGCGGCGCAGCATCGCCCCGATGCGCATCAGCGACCACCCGTACGACCAGTCGCGCTCCCACGGATGCTTCTTGCCCTCGACACGGTTGATCTCCTCGAGGCTGAAGAAACGCCAGTTGATCGTGAAGCCGACCTGACGCCTGGCGTCTCGGATCCACTTCGAGGTCTGGTACGCGTACGGGCACAAGACGTCGAAGTGGAAGTCGATGACGGTGGGCTCGGGCAACGATGTGACCGGCTCTGGTGGATGGCTCATGGTCATGCACCTCGGGCTGAGTGAGTTCCTTGACGAAACTCTGCCACACCGATGGCATGGCCAACCCACCGGACTGAAGGCGGACCGACTTCCGTTCCGTCATGGAACGGATGGATCTATGCTCGTCGACGACGGGATCATGCAACGCGTCGAGTA
>JAYUSX010000073.1:0-5766 GCA_043755475.1 Actinomycetota bacterium | reverse complement strand
GAGCCCAGGAACGGAGCGGAGCAGGAACTCGCTGAGTTCGCTCGCATCAGCGTGCGGCGCGCCGTGGGCTTGGAACCACGAGCAGATGTTGATGCAATCGCGGCGCAGGTAGTCGAAGCCCTGCGGGTTTCCCACCAGGTCGACCGCCTGGGGCAGATCGATCAGCACCAGCCGCCCGTCGTCGACGAGCACGTTGTACGGCGACAGGTCTCCGTGGGCATAGCCGGCGTCGGCAAGTTGGCGCAGTACCTCGCGCATTTGCTCGTACAGGTCGGCCGCATCGGCGCGATCGGGTCGAACCTGGGCAAGGCGCGGGGCGGCGACGCCGTCGACGCCGATGAACTCCATCATCAGTTCGGTGCCGATCAGCTGCACCGGATATGGGACGGCGGCGCCCGCCTCCCACAGTCGCGAGAGGACGGTGAACTCGGCGTTGGCCCACTGTCCGGCGATGAGTTCGCGGCCGAACCCCGTGCGGGTGGCCATGGCTCGCATCTCGCGGCTGCGGCGCACTCGCCGGCCCTCCAGGTAGCCGGCGTCGCGGTGGAACAGGCGGTGTTCGGCGCTGCGGTACTGCTTCACCGCCAGCCAGCAGTCGTGTCCTGGGTCGCCGTCGGCGTATTCGACCGTGAGCTGGCGATGGAGCAACGACACGTCCGCCTCCTTGCCGGTCTTCATGACCCCATGGTCGGTGTCGACCGCGCGGGGATCGGTGACGACCCACGCCGGGATCGGCTCAGGCCCCTTGGTCGACTCGCGATAGCTCGACCAGGAGGGCTCGTCATCAGGATCGCAGCCGTCGGAGTCGCTGTCGTCGGCGTCGCGGCCGTCGTGATCGCTGTCGTCGGGGTGAGGATCGTCGGGATCGCGATCGACGGGATCGCGGTCGATCGTGTGGAAGGTGGCGGGCGTCGGGGCCCAGCCGTCATCGTCGTAGCGGCGCTTGCCGCGTGAGCTGCGGTGTGCAGTCATGAGTCGTGAACTCCTGAGTGGGTGGCGTTGTTCGTCGAGGGTGTTGTCGAAGAAAACGGCACCGGTTCGCCCAGGTGGATCCATCCGGATGACGCGATCAGGATGTGGGCGGTGAGGTCAGCGCGGTGCCGAGGTGCGTGCAGGGACGCAGACGGAGGGCATGGTCATCATCTGATGCTCCTCCTGTTCTGCGCTGCTCGAGCGCCTCGTGGCCGACGAGGATCACGATACTCGCCCTGGCATCGCGGGCTGGGTGTATTTTCGCAAGGTGACCCCCCTCGAACTCCTCTGGAACGGTTGGCGAGCCAGCTACGTCCAGACCGCGGACCTGCGTTCCACCACTGACGGCTCGAGCCTCTTCACGGCGATCCTGCACAGCGGACTGTCCGACGAGGAGGCCCACATCGTGCACCGCGGCGTCGCGACGTTCGTGATCATGAACGCCTATCCGTACAGCGTCGGACACCAACTCGTGCTGCCGTATCGAGAGGTGGCCGACCTCGAGGACCTCGATGCGGCCGAGACAGCAGAGCTGTGGGCGACGGTCACCCAGGCGGTTCGTGCGGTGAAGGCGGCGTTGTCGCCGGCCGGTGTGAATGTTGGCATCAACCTCGGCCGCCCCGCAGGTGGAAGCGTGGCCGAGCATCTCCACGTACACGTCGTGCCCCGGTGGGTGGGCGACGCCAACTTCATGACCGCGACCGCCAACACGCGCACACTGCCCGAAGCGTTGCCCGACACCGCCGCCAGACTTCGCAAATCCTGGCCTGCCTCGTAGCCTGGGCGATGTCATGAGCGATCCCGAAGCACATCTTGCCGCCGAGCCGATTCGCATCGACGACGTGGACACCGATCATGCGGGCCGTGTCGACGGCAGCGAGGACGAGGTTCGCGACGATCTGCCGGACGACCTGAACGCAGAAGGTTTCGTCGGCCCGTACCAGTTCCCCGACAACAGCCGCCGTCGGCGACCGGCGTACATCTACGTCCCGATCGCAGTGGTGTGCCTTCTGGTGTGGCTCCTCAACCGCGGCGACGGCGGCAACGTGCTGGTGAACGAGGGTTGGTTGTGGGCCGCGATCCTCTTCGGGAGCGTGGGCCTGCTGTCGTTCACCTCCGGCTGGAAGATGCACGTCGACGAAAAGCAAGCGCTCGTCGCGGCGCAAGGCGCGGTCGGGTTCGCCATCGGCCACGCCTCGGCACAACAGGTGTGGCGAGGGTTGCGCAGCCGGCCCACGTGGCGCGTGCTGGTGTACTCGGCCGAGAACCCGCCGCGACAGCGCGGCCTGGTGCTGATCGACGCGGTCGATGGCACCGTCGTCGAGCACCTCACCGAACTCAACCCCGAGGACGACTGGTCCGAGTATCCCCGCGATGAGAGATGAGTGCCGCTGCCGCCCGCATCTCTCATGGCGAGTCGGTAGGGCGGCCGAGCGATGAGAGATCGGCGCGGCAGGGCCACTCATCTCTCATCGCGGGGCTGAACGGTCAGTCGTCGACGTCGGGGTTTGCCGCGGCGACAGCACGGATCAGCGTGCCCAGTGCCAACGCGATGCTGCGAAGCTCGACCAGCTCGTCGCCCCAGCTGTCGGCCGGCGTGTCTTCGATCGCGTCGGCGACGTCGTTCGGATCGACGGGATCGACGGGATCGACCCGATCGGCCGAGATGCGCATGAGCGAGGCCGCACGCGCGAGGTGTCGATTGATGGCGACCAACTGCTCGTTGATCTCCTCTGCAGCCAGGCGCCCTCGTGCCGCACCGAGGCGCCGTGGGAGCGAGCGGAACAAGATGGCCAGATCGGCAGGTGAGGAGTCCGACATGTCCCCATCGTGCCACTGCGGTGGCGGTGGGGATAGCCTGGGATCCCATGTTCGACGGAAAGTTCCGTGCGTCGGTCGATCGGGCTGTGAAGCCGGTCGGAGCCGGCCTTCGCCGCACCGGGATGTCACCCGACCATCTCACCATCCTCGGTCTCCTGGTCGCGGTCGGCGCGGCGGTCGCGATCGGTGTCGGTGAGTTGCGCCTCGGCTTGGTCCTCGTCATCCTGGCGGCGCTGCCCGACCTGTTCGACGGTGCGCTGGCCAAGGCGTCCAACACCTCCAGCCAGCGCGGTGCGTTCTTCGACTCCGTCATCGATCGAGTCACCGATGCACTGCTGTTCGGTGGCGTCGCGTGGTACTTCGCGTCGGAGGAGTCGCCTCACCTGGCGATCCTGCCGTTCGCGATCATGGCGCTCAGTTCGGTGATCTCCTACCAGCGGGCCAAGGCCGAGTCGCTCGGTCTCGACGCCAAGGGCGGGATCATGGAACGCGCGGAGCGGATCATCCTGTTCTGCCTCGGCTTGCTCATCCCGCCGTTGCTCATCCCGATTCTGTGGGTGATGCTCGTCCTCACCGCGGTGACGGCGGTGCAGCGCTTCTTGAAGGTCTGGAAGCAAGCCGATGTCGCTCCGGTCACCGCGGCCAAGATCGAGATGCGGCGGAGTCGGCGGCGCAGCCGCAAGGTGGTCCGTACCGAGCGCCGGCGCACGCGTATCTCACGCCTCGGCGGCCAAGCGCGTCGCGACTCCGACCGCCAGCCACGCTGATCGCCCTTCAGGCCGATCGCACCCACCAGTTCGCATGGCAGACCCCACGGAACGGCATCGTCTGATCGACGCGGCGACCGTGAGCGGCTATCGACTCGGATCGCTCGCCGCCCGTCTGATGCCAGGTCCGATGGCCAGCGCAGCCGCTTCGTCGATCGGCTTCAGCGCAAGCCTGACCAGTCCCGCTCGACGCGAGATGTTCCAGCGGCACCTCCGCCGTGTGAACCCGACGATGGGTCGAACGGCGATGCGAATCGCCACCCAGACCGCCTTCGACAGCTACGCCAAGTACTACGCCGAGAGCTTCCGGCTGCCGACGATGTCGAAGCAGGCCGTCGAGCGCGGCTTCACCGCCGAGGGCTATCGCGAGCACATCGTGCCGGCGCTCGAGCGGGGCAACGGCGTCATCCTCGCACTTCCGCACCTCGGCGGATGGGAGTGGGCAGGACGGTGGATGACCGACCAGGGTCACAAGCTCACCGTGGTGGTCGAGCCGCTCGACCCACCCGAGTTGTTCGAGTGGTTCGCCGACCTGCGCAAGGACCTCGGGATGACCGTGGTGCCGCTGGGACCCAAAGCCGGCAGCACGGTGTTGAAGGCTCTTCGCGACAACGAGGTGGTGTGCCTGCTGTGCGATCGCGACCTCGACCACACCGGTGTCGAGGTGGACTTCTTCGGTGAACGCACCACGCTGCCGGCCGGTCCGGCAACCCTGTCGTTGCGCACGGGGGCGCCGCTCCTGCCGACCGGCGTGTACTTCACGGCGAGATACAACGGCCATCACGGAATCGTCCGCCCTCCGATCCCCATCCAGCGTCTGGGCGGTGGACTGCGTGACGACGTGGCCCGAGTGACCCAGTTGCTCGCAGCCGAACTCGAGTTCCTCATCCGCCGCGCCCCCGAGCAGTGGCATCTGTTCCAACCGAACTGGCCGAGCGACCCCGGCTACGCGGACAGTGCCAGGTCGGCCGACTGAGTCACGTCGCGGCGGCCTGCTCGGTGATCACACCCACCAGCGCGGGTCGAGGTTGCGGTCGACCCCTCGGCGATCGATCGAACCGACGGATCGATACCGGCTACGGCCCACTGCACGTGCTCGCGGGCTGGACCCCTCTGGGGAGCGTCGCCCATCATCATGACCACCGTTTCGACAGTTCCATCCGGAACGTCGTCCCACGCCAGGAAGGGCGAGACATTCGCCCCGGCGCAGGTGGAGCGATCGTCAATCTGGTTGCGGTTGCCGAACCCGACCGTCAGGTCAGGAGCGGACGTCGGTGTCAGGTGCACCGACGTAGCGGTGTCTGGCTCCGGCAGGGGAGCCGTCGAGTCATGCGGAACGATCGACTGCGTCGGCAGAGCGCAGGCCGAAAGCGCGCACGCGAAGAGTGCCATCAAGGGCGTCCGCCAACGCATGACGGAACGCTACTCCTCCGGGTCGGTCGAGGCCAGGGCCGCGGCCCGGAGAGATCCATCCGTGGGCGACCGAAGCTCGACGTGTCGTTGTCTCGCCCGGGCATGCGTGCGGCGGGTTCCGGGACCCGGGGTCTCGGGTTTCGCCAGCGCGCTTGTCGGCGTGGGTCATCTACAGTCACGGCATGATGACCATGGCGGCGCGGCGGACGTTCCAGCCGATGGGGAGCGTCCTCGTCGTCGACAGCGACCATGCGGGCGCGCTCGAACTCGTTGCCGGCACGCTGGGCGCCTACCCCGACGGGCTCGGCATCGGCGGCGAGATCCGTCTGCAGATCCGTCTGCACGCCGACACGGCAGCCGATCCCGGGTGGCCGAACGTGTCGGCCGAACACGGTGATCGCGGCATCGTGGTGAGATGCGGTTCGTCGACGGCGACGGTCGACCATCTCACCTCCACCGCCGACCTCGACCTGGCCGAGTCGTTCGCAACCATCGCCGATGGGGTCCGGCTCTTCGCCGAGGCTGCGTTCACCTCGGTGCACGTCGCCCATCGGAGGCTGCACGCCGTGCACAGCGCGCTGGTGGTGCACGACGGCGTCGGACTGATGCTGCGCGGTCCGTCGGGCGCAGGCAAGAGCACCATCACCTACGCCTGCCTCCGCCGCGGGATGTCGATGGCCAGCGACGACTGGGTGTACGCACCCGCAGGCAGGCCGGTCGACGAGGTGGCTGGATATCCCTGGCGGCTGATGCTCACCCAGCCGGCTGCGGCCCGATTCCCCGAGCTCGCCGG
>JAYUSX010000072.1:0-2293 GCA_043755475.1 Actinomycetota bacterium | reverse complement strand
TGCTGTACGACACACGCGAGGTGCGCGAACTGCTGCGCGTGCTCACCGCGGTCAACGACACCTCCTCGCCGTTGAAGGTGGTGAATGCGTTGCGGACGTCGATCCTGGCGATCAGCGATGTCGAACTCGTCGCCCATCGCAACGCCGGTGGTACCTGGGGCATCTACGCGCCCGCCGACCGCACCGGTCATCCCGCGGTCCTACAGGCGATCACGGCGCTTCGTGGCTGGGCCGATGCGCGCCACCGCACCCCGATGCCCGAGTTGATCGACCAGATCGCCCGGCGCAGCGCGGCACACGCGGCCTCTGTGGTCGACGGCGCGCCCACCACCACATGGCGGCGCCTGCGCCTGGTGCTCGACGAGGCTCGATGGTGGTACGAGCAGACGGGTGGGTCGCTCGGCGAGTACTTGTCGTGGGTGACGATGCGCGTCGAGAACGACGATCGCAGCAACGTCACCACCGACGAGACCGACGAAGACGCGGTCCACGTCCTGACCGTGCACGCGGCCAAGGGACTCGAGTTCCCGATCGTGATGGTCGCCGGCATGGGCCGCCAGCGACCTGGCGGGAACCACGTCCGCGCCTCGTTCGACACGTCGACCGGTGGCGACCGTGTGATGGAGCTCAAGTTCGGCCGCTTGAAGACCAGTGGGTTCAGCAGTGCCGACGACAACGTGCAGGGCAGGCTGGAAGCGGCACGCCTGGCGTACGTGGCATGCACTCGGGCCAAGGACCACCTCGTCGTGTGCCTGCACCACGGCAAACGGTCCTCGACCACCTCTGCGGCCGAGATGCTCCCGTTCCTGCCGGCCACCGAACCGATGGGCGACCTACCGATGGCGCTCGCGGTCGATCCCCCGGCGGTGGTCGAGCTCGATGGCCACGTCGATCGTCCACCGCCGCGCGTGACCGAGTGGAAGATGCGGTCGAGCTGGTCGGCCACGCAGATGCGCCACCGTGTCGGCGATGCTGCGGTCGCCGTGCCGAGTGCCGCCGTGGCTCACGGCCTGATCGCCGACGACACCGCGTTCCTCGAGCGTCCCGCGCAGGCCGTGGCCGATCTCGACACCGGCGACACCGGCGACACCGGCGACACCGGCGAGATCGGCGAGATCGGCGAGATCGGCGACAGCGTCCACAGCAAGCCGCCGCGCCCGTTCGCGGCGCTGCCCGACCAGATCGGCCGCTACGGCACCCGCGTGGGTCGGGCCGTGCACGGCGTCGTGCAGGTGTTGCCTCTCGACGACCCGTTGCCGAACCTCGGGGCGTTGGTGACACAGCAGTGTCGGGCCGAAGAAGTCCCCGACCGGTTCCACCCCTACGTCGACCAACTCGTCCGGTCGATCGCCACGAGTGACGTCTTCGCCCGAATGGCCGCCGTCGCCCGCACCGCCACGGTGCGCCGAGAGATGTACGTCGGTGCCGAGGTCGAAGGTGAAGGGGTGTACGGCATCATCGACGCGGTGTGGTTGGAGGAGGGTCGATTCGTGGTGGTCGACTTCAAGACCGATCACGTGCTCGAGGAACCCGAGGTTCTGGCGGATCGCTACCGGCCGCAGCTCCACGCATACGCCGCAGCACTGCGCGCGGCCACGGGCATCGACGTCGGAGCGACCCTGTTGTGCGTTGCCCGAGCCGACGGCGGCCCGGCCCTCACGGTTCCCATCTCACCTCCCGACCTCGACCGCTGATTTCCGTGTGATCCCCGATCGGGCCTCGTTAGACTCCCCGACTGCGCCCAGATAGCTCAGTCGGTAGAGCATTTCACTCGTAATGAAAAGGTCAAGGGTTCGATTCCCTTTCTGGGCTCCAGTGTCGATTGCCGGGTGTCCAGCACCAGGGTTGCGTTGTCCGACACCTGTTGTTCCGTCATGGGCGTGGTAGCAACGTCGGGTCCGACGACGTGTCGGGAGCACCCGAGGCAAGGCAGGCTCTGATGGCTTCAGCGGCAGACGCAGCGACAACCAGGAGCGGGTCGTTGTACGACCGCTTCCGGATGGACGGCATGGTCGTGGTGGTCACCGGGTCGGGCCGCGGCATCGGTCGCGGCATCGCCGTAGGGGTGGCCGATTGCGGGGCCGACGTGGTGGTCACCGCACGGCGGCAACACGAGATCGACGCCGTCGTCGCCGAGGTGCAGGCTCGTGGCCGGCGTGCCATCGGAGTGGCCGGCGACATCACCGACGGCGGGTTCGTCGCCGAACTGGTCGCCCGCACGGTCAGCGAGTTCGGCCGGCTGGACGTGTGGGTCAGCAACGCCGGGGGCTCGGAGCACAAGGGCACCTACGCC
>JAYUSX010000071.1:0-5782 GCA_043755475.1 Actinomycetota bacterium | reverse complement strand
TTGACGTGGGGGCCCTCGGGTACTCACGGATGGACGTGGTGTGAACCGCGGCTGAGCTACGACAACGCTCGCATCCCCGAGGTGTTGCTACGAGTCGGCCATCGGCTCGACGATCAGCAGCTCGTCGAACACGGCGCCGCGATGCTCACCTGGTTGGAACATGTCTGTCGCCAAGGTGACCATTACCGGTTCCCGGGACATCGAGGGATCTCCGCCGCTGGCGAGGTGGCCGGATCCGGTGACGAGCAGCCGCTCGAGGCGGCAGCGATGGCCGATGCCCACCTTGCGTGGTTGACGATCAGCGGCGACTCGAGTTCCTCGGACGCCGTGGCCCGGGCGTGGACTTGGTTCCTCGGCAACAACCGCCTCGGTCTGCCGATCGTCGACGTGACGAGCGGTGCCGGCTACGACGGGCTCGGGACCCTGGGAGTCAACAGGAACTGTGGTGCCGAATCGACGATCGCTGCCCATCGCTGCCACATGGCATGGGAGTCCGCGTGTGTTGCGAATCGGTTCCTCCAGTCGGAGGATTGCGCGGCGAACATGATCGCGAGCATCGACGAATGGACCCATCACGGCGGCTGAGATGCCTGCCGATCATCTCGCATCCGACCCATCGGCGGACGCGGATCCTGTCACGCGCTATGCGTCGTCGAACAGGCAGAACGGGTTGCCGTCGACATCGTGGAGGGCTGTCGCACCGGGACAGGCCGGAGTGGTGTCGTGGCGGGTCGCGCCGAGCGCGACGAGGTGTTCGAGCGCTGTCGACGGGCTCGTTCCGGCGATGGGGACGATGTGGAAGTGGAACCGCTCGACCCCGAGTCTGGGCATGAGCGGAGGTCCGCTCCAGGTGATCTTCGGTCCGGTGCCGTCGGGTGCCTGGATCGCGCTTTCCTCATCCTGATCCCAGACCAAGGGCCATTGGAGCGCGGCGCTCCAGAAAAGGCCGAGCGCTCGGGTGCCGTCGCAGTTCACCGCGCCGAGCCGTGGGCAGTTGGCCAGGAAGCGGCTGTTCGGATCGATGACGCACAACTCGTTTCCTTCGGGATCGGCGAGCACAACGTGGGTCTCGGCCGGATCCTGACCGATGTCGATGCGTGTCGCGCCCAGGTCGAGGAGCTCAGCCACCGTGGTTGTCTGATCGTCGGGCGTGGTGGTGGTGAGATCGAAGTGGATCCGGTTCTGACCGACCTTCACCTCGGTCGACGGTCGGATGTGCAGGCGGAAGCTGGTGGCATCGGTCGGCACGAGTTCGACGGCACCTCGATCGGCAACGTGGGAGTTCCAGCGCAGTGCTCGCGCCCAGAACCGGCCCAGGTCGTCGGGTGCTTCCGCACTCAACGCGAGCGCGACGAGCCGTGACGTCATCGGACACCCTGGAAGGAGGCGGGCGTGGTCATGAGCACCATGCTGTCATCAGGTGACCTCCGACCCTGGTCGGGCTTGCTGCGACGCGGGTGAGCGGTCATGTGGCTCACGGAATCAAGGGGTGGAGGTAGTCGAGCCAGCGGCTGACGGTCGGTTCGTCGAACAACGCGCCGTGTACCTTCTCGTCGAGGGTGAACGTCTCGAGGTTCGGACCGAGCAACGATCGCCAGCTGTCACTGCGCTCGCCTTCCTCCAGGAACACCGCCACGACACGGCCGTCGTAGGGCTTGGCCACGTACGACTTGGCCAGGCGCAACGACGTGTACCAGTACGCCGGCCACCGATCGCGCGGCACGAGCCGCGTCGAGATCGAGCTGGGGTGCCTGCCGTGCAGGTGGACCGCTTGATAGTTGAGCCACTGCCAGATCGGGACGCGACCACCGAGGTTCATCAGGTTCACGAACACGCGCTTGGCTACGTCGCGCGTCTGGCGACGTGTGGTGCCGCTGCTGCGAAGGCCCGACAAGTACGTCGTTGTGCGAGCGAGCAGTGGGGGGCGGACGTCGTTCGCGAGCGGACCAGCGGCGGTGAGGTACGGCTCGGTCGCATCGAGGAGGAACAACAACTCGACCTCGTCACCTCGTGAACGCAGCATCTGGGCGAGTTCGTACGCCACGAGGCCGCCAAAGGAGAACCCGCCGAGTCGGTACGGACCATGCGGTTGGATCGCCATGATCGCGTCGAGCTGCTTGCGAGCGAGCTCGTCGACCGACTTCGCTTGGATGAACCCCTTGCCCTGCGCCCACTGCGACACCGCGAACAGCGGGCAGTCGGCTCGCCACATGCCCCGCCGAGCGAGTTTGAGATCGACGCCACAGAAGAAGAACGGGGTGCCAGTGCCCTCCGCGAGAAGGAAGATGTAGTCGCTCGCCACTGCCTCGGACGGCTCGCCCGAAGACTCGCCCGAAGGCTCGCCCGACGGTTGCCCAGCGTCGTCGATCCGAGCGGCGAGCCCTCGGAGCGTCGGGGCTTCGAACACCACACGGATCGGCAGGGAGACCCCGAACGTCTCCTCCACGTCGAGCATCATCGTGACGGCCGCGAGGGAGTCGCCACCGATGGTGAAGAAGTGGTCGTCGGGTCCGACGGCCTGGGTGCCGAGCGTCCGCTGCCAGATGTCGATCAGCTTGCACTCGGTGGCGTCGAGCCGTGTGGTCGGTGTGCGTTGTCCGGTGGCGCCATCAGCGATCGCTAACTGACCCGCCCAGTCGTGGTCGAGGGCGCGGATCGCGACCCGGTCGATCTTGCCGCTCGGCGAGCGCGGCAGCGCGTCACAGAAGACGAACCGCGACGGGATCATCGGGCCCGGAAGCGTGTCGGCCAGCGCGTCGTGCAGATGGCGAGGCGTGAGCCGTACACCGGGGTCGACCACCACGGCAGCGACGATCGATCGCCCACCGGTCGAGCTCTCGAACCACGTGGCAGCTGCCGCACGAACCCCGGGCACGGCCACGATCGCCGACTCGACCTCCATCGGTTCGATACGCACCCCGCGCACCTTGATCTGATCGTCGTTGCGCCCGAAGTAGTGCAGGACACCGGCGGCATCGCGCACCACTGCGTCGCCAGTTCGATACCAGCGGAGCCCGTTTCGAGACACGAAGCGGTCGTCGGTCAGCGCCCGGTTGTCGCGATAGCCACGGGCGAGCGCGACCCCGCCGAGCCAGAGCTCACCTTGCTCACCATTGGGCACCTCGCTCCCATCGTGGTCGACGACGATCGCCCGCACGTTGTCGACGGCGACGCCGATCGGCGCAGAGACGGTCGACGCGAGCATCGCTCCAGCAGGAAGAGCGGAGGCGGCCGTTTCGCCCGTCAATCGATGAGCCGTCGCCCAGACCGTCGCCTCGGTGGGGCCGTAGAGGTTCCACGCCTCGTCGGCGATGCCCACGAGACGTTCGGCGACCGACGGGGCGATTGCCTCGCCCGTCGAGATGGCGACACGCAGCCGGGGAAAGTCCGGTACTGCTGCCAGCACCGTCGACCACACGGTGGGGCCGGTCTGCGCCACCGTGACACCGTGGTCGCGGATGTCTGCTGCGAACGTGACGGGATCGCGCAGCAACGCTCGATCGCGCAGCAACAGACTGCCGCCGGTGATGAGTGGCACGAACAGCTCGGCGACGGAGATGTCGAACCCGATCGTCGTGACCGCCAGGTAGCGATCCGATGGTTCGAACCCCAACAGGTCTCGTGCTGCCTCGAGAAGGTTCACCACCGATCGGTGCTCGACTTCGACGCCTTTCGGCGCACCGGTGCTGCCCGAGGTGAACAGCACATACGCCAGGCGATCTCCACTCGGCGCAAGGTCTCTCTCGGCATCGAAATCGGCATCGGCGTCGGCATCGGCGTCGGCATCGGCGTCGGTGCCGGGAAGGTCGTCGATGTCGAGGCACTCGGTGTCGAGCCGGCACCCGTCGCCAGCAGCGCGGTGCGCGTCGTGCAGCACCTTGAGCAGAGCACCCGTACCGACGACAAGCTCGCTGCCTGCCGCGCGGATCATGTGCGCCTGTCGTGCCGGCGGATCGTCGAGATCGAGTGGCACATAGCACGCACCGACCTTCCACACGGCGAGAAGCGTCGCCACGAGATCTGCGTCGCGACGCACCAGCACCGCGACCGGCGCTTCAGGCGACAGGCCACGGCCGGTCAGAGCGCGGGCGATTCGATCGGTTCGGCGCATCAGCTCGCGGTAGGTGACAGGCCCCCGATCGACGATCGCCACCGAGTCGGGTCGTCGCCGTGCCTGCGTCGCCACGAGGGAGTAGGTGTTCGAGTTCGTCAACGTTGCTCCAGTCCGACCGACAACAGCCGTGAGGGTTCCCAGTGGTACGGCCCGCGCCGCGGCGGCCCATCGGCGAGAAGCGTCGGCCGGAATGCACTCAGCGATCGGACGAACGTCGTGCCGATGTGCATCGTCAGTGCGCCGAACGGGCACTGGTGATGATCGAGGCCGAACGGTGCGAAGTGGTCGTTCGCCGGGCTGGCCGCGACGAAGCGCTCGGGTGTGAACGAGAACGGCTCGGCGAACACAACCGGATCGTGATGGCTCTCCCACATGCACAGGCGGATCGGTGTCCCCGCGGGGAGGCGAAACCCCTCGAACGCCACGTCTTCTGTGAGGCGTCGCTCGAGCCGCTCGCTCTGGTCGGCGCGGAGCACCTCGAGCACGAGCGCCTCCTCGAGCGCGCGGTCACCCGGGCGTGGCTCGTTGCGTGCGATCGCGTCGCACAGCGCTGGATCGGATGCCGTGTACCGCGACAGCCACCGGAGGAAGTTCTGGATGTCGGAACGACCCATCTCGACCATGTAGATGAGGTTGCCGAGCATCGTGTCGTCGAGATCGCCGTTGTCGGCGATCGTGGCCAACAGACATGTCGGGGACATCTCGGATCGGCCGTCGTGCAGTGCCACCAGCTCGGAGCGCAGGTCGCTGGACAGCCGATCGAACGCGTCGTGCTGTCGTTGTTGCGGGTGCCACACGAGTCCGAACGGTCCGAGGTCGCGGAACCCGTCGACGAGCGAGGCGTGCAACGCACTGCCGGCGGGCGCACCGAAGAACGCTCGCACCAGCATCCCGGTGGCGATCGTCGACATGGTTGCCGTCCACGTCTCTCGGCGGCGCCCATCGTCCACCGCTCCCGCGGCCGCATGGCGGCGAAGCTCGTTGGTGGCAAGTTCCTCGAACTCGTCGAGTGAGACGTCGCCGTCGGCGGTACGGACCGCGCGAACCAACCAACGTCGGTAGTCGAGATGCACCTCGCCGTGCATTGCACGGAGGAATCCGCCAGGGAACAGACCCGTCAGGTCGAGGGTTCCCACCTCGAGCGAACCGGCGTGGTCCTTGAGGAAGCGGCGGCATCGGGCGAGACCGACGACGCACACCGTCGGTTCGTCGCGGATCAACCCCTTGAACACCGGTCCCAACCGGTCTGCGCGCTGCACCAGCACCGCACGGTCTATCTTCTCGAGCACGTCGAGCGGTTCGAGATCACCGGGAGGGAGCCCATCGTCGGTTCCGTCGCCCGCCCCACGATGGCCCTCGCTGCGCCGCCGCCCGACGATCGTGCCCGCTCGGCGCCGCAACGACGCGATCCTGTTGCCGCGGGAGCTCATCAGACGATGGTAGGACAGCGGCCGCTGGGCGCGTATAGGCCATCGAGCCCATCCAACGGAGCGCGATCTCCTCGGGTCGTTGCCGAGCCGAGCGACACCCGCACATGTTGCGGGTCTGGCTCACGGACGACCGGGCTAAGGTTCGGAGGGTGCCGAGGATCACGTTCACCTCGAACTTGCGCCGCCACGTCGAGTGTCCGTCTGCCGACGTGAACGGCTCGACCGTCGCCGAGTGCCT
>JAYUSX010000070.1:0-5787 GCA_043755475.1 Actinomycetota bacterium | reverse complement strand
TGCTTTTCGACATCCTGGCCATCCCGGTCAAGCTGTTCGGAGGCGCAACCGGGGTTGCACTCGGCGTCGGCGCGATCAACATGGTGGCGATCGCCGGCACCGCACTCGTGGCGCACCGTGTCGGTGGTCGGCGAGCCTGCCTGCTCGCCACGGCCGTCGCATCGATGCTCGCTTACACGCTCGGCAGCGCGATGCTCACCGACCCCTGGAACCCGCATGTGCTGGTCCTCCCTGCGCTGTTCATGCTCGTGTGCACCTGGGCGGTCGCCGCCGGCGATCTCGTGGTGCTGCCGTGGCTGTTCGTGGCGTGCAGCCTGTGCCTGCAGACGCATCTCGGCTACGCGTACCTGGTGCCCGCTCTCGTGGTCACCGCGCTGATCGGCGCAGTCGCGGTGTACCGGCGACGGTGGCGTGCGGACCCCGGTGCGAAGACCGCTGACGGCCGGCAGATCCGTCGGGTGGGCGCCGTCTCACTCGTCACGGTCGTGGTGCTGTGGGCGCAGCCGCTGATCGAACAGCTCTTCGGTGAGGGGCAGGGCAACCTCGCGAGGATCGCCACGAGCACGGGCAGCGATGAGCCGACGATCGGGGCGACCACCGCCGTTCGCATCGCGGGCGGCGTGCTCGCCGTGCCGCCGTGGTGGAGTCGGGGTTCGTTCATCGACGCGGTTCCGTACACGCCGTACGACGCCGACGGGGTGACGCTCACCCCGATCGGGCTGCGCAGCTCAACGATCGCAGCCACCGGACTGTTCGTGATGCTCGCGCTGTTGGGCGCAGCGGGTTGGTGGGCCTGGAAGCGGCGGGATCGCCCGGTGGTCGCCGGGGCAGCCGTGGCCGGAGTCGCCGTGGCGCTGGCGCTCGGTTCGCTGACGATCATGCCAATCGGTCCGCTCGGGTTGACGCCGCACCAGATGCGCTGGCTGTGGTCGATCGGCGCCTTCTGCCTGCTCGCGATCGCACTGGCGTGCCTGTCCGCACCAGCGGTGTTTCGAGTGCCAGGTGGGAAGGGCGCCACGCGGGCCGGATACGCCGTCGCGGCGATCTCGGTGCTGGTGTCGTTGCTGAACGTGCCTTCGTTCTCGCAGCCGGCGGGCCCCGACACGTTCGCCGAGTCGATTCCGGTCGCCCGATCGATCTCGGATCAAGTTCGCCGGTTCCACACCGATCAGTCGGTGGTGCTCGACTCGTCGACGCTCCGGTACCTCGAGCCCTACTCGGCGGTCGTGATGGCAGCGATGCAACAGGCAGGGGTCGACCTGCGCGTCGCCGAGCCCGGTCTGGTGCGCCAGCTCGGCAACGCGCGTCGTGCCGACGGTGACGAACCACTCACGGTCTTTCTCCTCGAGGCACGGGCTGCGATCGAGGTGCCGGAGGGAAGCCAGCGGATCGCGTTCACCTCGCCGCTCGATGGTGGTGCGATCGACCGATTGCTGGTAGGCGAGCAAGCGATGATCGACGAGATCGGTGCGTTCGGGATCGTGCTCAGCCCCGACGGGGAACGGTTGGTCGCCGATGGGCGGTTCAGACTGACCGCTGACGAGATCGTCGAGGCGAGCCTCGACCCGGTGACGTTCGTGGGTTCTGGCCTCGCCGCCGAGATGGTGGCCCTCGACGCGCTGCAACTCGACCCCAGCGTCGCCGAGGTGTTCGCCGACACCAGCGCGTTGCGCCGGCAGGTGGGCACGACGACGGTCGCTGTGTTGATCCGCCCGGCTACGTCCGGGTGAGGCCTATGTCCGGGTGAGAATGGTGGTGCCCTGTTCCTCCGCGGGTGGCGAGGCGAAGACCCAGGCGCGCAACAGCGCGAAGCGACCCACGGCGACGAGCGCCCACGCGCCCACCAGCGTGAGCGACTGAGCGAGCAACCCACCGCCGGCCCACAGGGTGACGGCCAACAACCCGCTCGAGACGGCGAGTGAGGTGAACAACATCGCGGTCGCCGCCAGGTAGTCACGGCCCCGGTCGATCCGACTGCGATGGCCGAAGGTGAAGCGTCGGTTGGCCCAGGCGTTGGCGAGCGCGGTGGCAGCGATCGCGATCACGTTCGACCACACGGGGTGGAGATGCTGCTGCAACACGAGGAACAACAGCAGCGACACGCTCGTGCTGATCAACCCCACCGCGACGAACCCGACGATCTGGCGACCGAAGTCCTCAGCGAGTGGGGCTCGGCGCAACGGCCCGAGGTCGAGCCGACCGCCGCCGCGCACGAAGCTCCTCGCCATGCGCCAGACACCCTTGATGTCGTCGGTGGCCGTGCGGCGCACGTTCACCCTGCTGTCGGGGTCGTCGACCCAGTCGACGGGCACCTCGTGCACACGCAGCCCGTTGTGTTCGGCGAGCAACAGCAGTTCGGTGTCGAAGAACCAGCTGTCGTCCTCCACGGCGGGCAGCAGGTGCCGGGCGATGTCGGTACGGATGGCCTTGAAGCCGCACTGAGCATCGCGGAAGCGGACCGCGAAGACCGTGCGGAGGATCACGTTGTACGTGCGCGAGATGATCTCGCGCCGCGGGCCCCGAGCCACGGACGCACCGGGGGCGAGTCGCGATCCGATCGCGAGGTCGCTGTGTCCGGTGATGAGCGGTGCAACGAGGGGCAGCAACGCATCGAGCCCGGTCGACAGATCGACGTCCATGTAGGCGCACACCTGCGCCTCACTGCGGCTCCAGGCCTCGCGCAAAGCGAGGCCGCGACCCTTGCGGTCGAGATGGATCACCTCGACGTGGGCGAGTTGCTCGGTGCATCGGCGAGCGACGTCGAGGGTCGCATCGGTGCTCGCGTTGTCGACGATCGTGATCTGCCAACTGAACGGGAAGTTGGCGGACAAGTACGCGTGGAGGCCAGCGATGCTCGACTCGAGCACGTGGGCCTCGTTGTAGACCGGCACGGTCACATCGAGCACGACCGACGCTTCAACCGTGTTGGAGGGCGGTGCTGAGGGGTCGTTCGAAGGCGCCATGGTGCTCACGAGAGGGTACTCATGCGAGCGTCACCAGGGCGAGAACGCTCACGGCGACCGAGGCCCCCAGCCACGTCGCGTACACCGATCGCGCCGACGCGTCCGTCGTGCGCAACGGCTGCTCGACGAATCGATGCAGACCGACGGCGAGCACGAACGCGACCGCGAGCTTCATCAACACCAGCAGCATCCCATCGAGGCCGACGCGCTGCTCGTCGAGCACCAGGAACACGGGCCAGTGCACGAGATACAGCGAGTAGCTCCACCGCCCGATCGCGACCAACGGCGGCGACGAGAGTGCTGCGTCGATCCGACCGTGAGCGATGATCGCGGCGATCGCGGTGGCCGACACGAGTGCGACGAGCACGTGGCCGCCACGAAGGAGCCATGGGGCCGTTCCGGCCAGGACGAACAGCGCACCGAGACACGCCACGGCGATCGCGCCGGCCAGGTCGGCGGCAGCCGCCCGTTCGGTCAGTCGGGAGCGCCGGCTCCGAATGACCACGGCCAGCAGACAACCGACCGCCAGTTCGGCGGCGCGCACGTCGGTCCCGAACTCGAGCCGAGGTGACCAGTCCGACACCATGTTCGCCAGAGCGAGCGAGACGAGCACCGTTGCGGCAGCACCGATGGCGATGGACCGCGTCGGCCTTGCCGTGCGCAGCGCGCACCAAGCCCCGATCGCCAGCAACACATAGAACTGCTCCTCCACGGCGAGCGACCAGGTTGGCCCCAGCGGACCCACGATCGTCTGCAGCAGCTTGTCCTGGCCGCCGGCGATCACATGCCAGTTCGTGACGCTCCAGATCGCCGCCAGGGCATCGGACGAACGAAGGTCGAACCACCGGGTGCCGGACAGCACCACGACCACGCCGACGACGGTCAACGAGGCTGGGGCGAGCCGCCGGATGCGCCGGGTCCAGAAGCGCTTCAGATCGATTCGGCCTGACCGCTCGTGTTCGGTGACGAGGAGCGTGGTGATCAGGAATCCGCTCAGGGTGAAGAAGACCGAGACGCCGAGGTTGCCGCCGCGGAACCACCCGGTGAGCGATGATGTCGCACACGCGTGGAACAGCAGGACCGCGATGATCGACACGCCGCGCAGACCGTCGATGCCCGGCTCGTAGGCGATCGTGTGGACCGGCTGTCGAAGGCGGCGGGTCTGCTCGGTGCCTTCGATCAGACCGCTGTCGTCCACGGTCGCCGACGCTACCCGTCCGGCGTACCCGAGCAGAGCTGCGGCCCACCCCAACTTCCTCGTCAGGCTGTGCGACCATCCGGCGCAGCGAAGCACGGTGTCACCCGAGGGCGACGCACGCTCCTGCAGGCGTGTCGTAGCGGATGCTCGTGGACCAGTCGCCTGCCGCCCACACCTCGGCCGGTTGCGGCGACACGCCTCGAAAGCGGGCCCCCAGGTCGGCGGTGAGCCACGCGGCGAATCGCGCCGCGCCCTGCGGACACACGTGCACGCCGTCGGGCTTGCGATCGGGTGCGCCGTCACCGTCGATGTCGAGCGCCATCGTCGCACCCCAGGCAGGTGCCGTGTCCACGAGGTGCACCCGGCCCTGGCCTTCGGTCACGAGTTGACCGACCACCTCGATCTGACGCGCCAGTCCGGGATCGACCAGGTCGTCGCGCACGGGCGGGGGAGTGAGCACCACCAGCTCGGCGCCACGTTCGCGCACCCTGTCGCGGAACCAACCGAGCGACGTCCTGAGCTGTTCGAGGTCGGCCGGGGAGTCCCAGTACGAGAGCTGCACCACGACGGAGTCGAACGTCTCCTCGGCGAGCATCTTCGAGTAGACGTCGATCGGGTCGACGCCCCCGCCCGGTGTGAGCCGCAACCCGTCGCCGGAGCCGTCGATCAACGTGACCCCGGACGCGGCGAACGCGGCGGTGAGCGCGGGTGCGAGATCGGCTGCGACCGAGTCGCCGATCCACAACACCCGCGACACCATGTGCCGTTGCGCGATCGAGCCCTCGGCCATCGCGGCCGCACCCTGCGCAACGCGTGCCGCCGAAACCACGACCGCAGCGAGCGAATCCGGTGCTGCAGTGACCGCCGCTCCGCGCTCGGCCGCGCTCCTCGCACCGACAGCGGTGGTGGCTCGATCGGCTGCTGGGTCTGGAGCGACGGTCTCCGCGGACGGCTGCACCCACGCATCGGCGGGTTCCGCCGGCGCGAGGGCGGGTGCTGCGACCGATGTGACCTCGAACCCTGCGACGTGACCGCGCCCGGACGGAGCCACGACGGCCATGGTGATGGCCGCGCACGTGACGATGCCGGTTGCCCATGTGGCACGTGTGTGTGACGCCCAGCCGAGACGTCGGCGCACCGGCTGCTCGAGGGCACGAAACGAGACCTCGGCCAGCGCGAGCGAGAGCGCGATCATCGCCAGGTCGCGCACGGGGGCGGGCAGCACCGTCCAACGCGGCTCGGCCAACAAAATCACCGGCCAGTGCCAGAGATAGATGCCGTACGACCGTGTGCCCATCCAGATCAGCGCTCGCCGCTCGAGGACACGGTTGGTGCGGGTCCGTGTACCGCTCGACAGAGCTATGAGACCCACCAACAGCGCCGCCAATATCGAGTGCACGATCAAGCCGCCGCGCAGCAGCACATCGAGGTGTTCGCCACCGATCAGCCACGAGATCCCAAGCAGAAGGGCGATCGTCGGCCCGGCCACGCGCAGCACGAAAGGTCGTCTGGTCACCGCCGTCCGAAGGATGCGCTGAACGGGATCGAGAGCGACGAGCGCTCCGATGAACAGCGCCAACGCCCGTGTGTCGGTGCCGAGGTAGACGCGGCTGGGAGAGGAGGTGT
>JAYUSX010000069.1:0-5797 GCA_043755475.1 Actinomycetota bacterium | reverse complement strand
AGCCCCGAACGTGAGGGCAGTTCCGTGGTGCAAGGCGTGCAGGCGTCTTCGTCGCTGCCGATCGAATACATCGGTCTCGGCTCGCAGAACATCGCCCAGGCGCGCAACACCGCACTCGAAGCAGCGCTCGCCGGATCGGACTGGGTCGCGTTCCTCGACGACGACTGCGCGCCCCATCTCGACTGGCTCGACCGCCTGTTCGACGTCCAACAGGATCACGATGCCGACATCGTCACCTCAGGCGTCCGGTACGTGGCGCCGCCGACTGCACCCATGTGGCTGAAGGAAGACAACTTCATCGAGGACTTCAACCCGTACGGTGACGGCGATGTGCCCGACCACGGATGCATGGCCAACGTGCTGCTGCGCTCGTCGTGGTTCCTCGAGCACAGCGATGTTCGCTTTCAGCGGCACCTCGGCGAGACCGGTGGCGAGGACATGCTGTTCCTCGACAGCGCCGCTGGAAGCGGCGCCGTCATGCGTTGGAGCTCGTCCGGCCTCGTCGACGAGCAGTTGTCGGACGAACGGCTGAACCTGAGGTACATGCTGTATCGGGCGCTCTGGTACGGCAACAACAACGTGCTGGTGAACCTCCAAGCTGGATGGAGTTCGCGCTCGCGGCTGCTGCTGCGGTGCGGCAAGCGCCTCCTGCTGCTCATCGTCACCACGCTCGCTGCCATCGTGAGACCAAAGCACTTCCGTTGGCGCAAGCGTCTGGCCGAACTGCTGCACATCATCGGGATGGCGAGCGGTCTCGTCGGCGTGAGGTTGAAGCATCGATGACGAACGATGCACGTAGCGCCCGGTCGATGGCGCCTTCTGACTGGCGGTGGTCGTCGTGAGCGACCTCGCTGTGCCTGACCTGTCGGTGGTGTTGGCCACCAAGAACCGGCCCGATCTCGCCGCGCGCATGTGTCGCAGCATCCTGCGCAGCAGGGGAGTCGAGCTCGAGATCATCGTGGTCGACGACGGCTCGTCGGCCACGGCGGCCGCTGCGCTCGAGGAGATGTCGTCCTCGAACGAACGAATTCGTCTTGCTCGGAACGACACGTCACGGGGGCCGGCCTCTGCCCGCAACATCGGACTCGAGCTCGCGCTCGGCCGTTGGACCTCCTTCGTCGACGATGACGACCTGGTGAGTCCCGACTTCTATCGCACCGTCCTCGATCGCCTCGAGGCTGGAGGCTCGTGCTGGGGTTTCGGTGCAGCGGTCTCGATCGACGACGATCTCCGTGTGATGGGCAGCCGTCCTGCGCTGACGCCGGTGCCGATGCTGGAGGCGCTGCTTCGCGAGAACATCGTTCCCGCCAGCGGGCTCGCCGTCACGGCCGCGACCGAGGTGCTGCGTTCGATTCGGGGCTTCGACGCCGACTGCGTCGGCGTCGAGGACTGGGATCTCGTGATCCGCCTCGCCCGCGAGAGTGAGCCGGTGATGGTCGCCGAACCCATGCTGGCGTTCAGAAGCGTGAGCGCCGGATCGGTCAGCGCCGACACGCAACGGTTGTACGACGCCGCCAAGGTGCTCCGCCGCAAGTTCGCCGACGACTACCACCGGCTCGGGATCGACATCGACTGGGCTGCCCTCGACCGATATTTGGTGACGGGCGATCTCGCTGCGAAACGACGGGTTCCCGCGGCCAGGCGATCGCTTCGGGCGGCGTGGAAGCGACGGAGCCCGCGTCTGCTGGCCAAGGCGGCGCTGATCTTCGTCAGCCCTCAGCTCGCCGCGTGGCAGGGCCGTCGGCGGATGGCGACGATGGTGCCGGCGGAGATCTCGGTCTACGCCCGATCCTGGCTCGACGACTTCGCCGCCGAGATCCGAACCGGCTGAGCAACCGAGATCCGTTGGGCCTCGGTCGCAGGCGCCTGTCAGGCCGCGTCGTGGGCTCTGCGGAGGGCGACCTCGAGCTCGACCACGTTTCGGTGGATGTCGTGTGCAGCGGTCACGGCCTCGCGCGCCGCCATCACGATCTGATCGCGCTCGGGTGCCTCGAGCGCGGAGCGAAGGGCGGTGGCGAGTGCATCGGCATCACCGGCCGGAACCACCCAACCAGTGTGACCGTTCACGACGAGCTCGGGGATCCCGCTGATGAACGTGGTGACCACGGGCACGCCGACGGCCATCGCCTCCATGATCGACACCGGCAGCCCTTCGGCGAACGATGGCAGGCAGAACACGTCTGCATCGCGAAGGGCGGCAGCCACCCCCGACGGAGCAAGGACGCCGACGAACTCGACGAGATCGGCGACTCCGGCGCCGGCGACCGCTGCCCTCAGATCGGCCTCGAGCGGACCCGATCCGATGAAGCGGGCCCGAACGTCGAGGCCGCGGGCACGGAGTCGCTCGAGCGCCCCAACCAGCACGAGGTGACCCTTCTCGGCGGAAAGACGCGCCGTCACCACGACCGTCGGCACTCCAATGGGTGCCTGCGGGCCGCGGAAGACGAAGTCGTCGAAGTCGAGGCCGCAGCGCACGATCTCGATCTTCGGCCACGCCGAGACGGGGGCGATGCGCATGAGCTGTGAGTGGGTGAAGTGGCTGA
The DNA here is from genome assembly GCA_043755475.1 of Actinomycetota bacterium. Lineage (GTDB taxonomy): Bacteria > Actinomycetota > Acidimicrobiia > Acidimicrobiales > Ilumatobacteraceae > VFMC01. The sequence goes on along the minus strand of JAYUSX010000069.1, from coordinate 3,254 downwards.
TGCACACGACACCGTCGGCGGCCTCGAGCTTGTCTGCGAGTCGGGAGGTGTCCTCGGTGACGAACTCGTGCCAGCCGTGGATCGTGACGGTCCAGGTGAATCGCCGACCGCCGCGTCGGCCGCGGACGTCGTTGGCGAACGCCGCGGTGAACCAGGCCACGGTCGCCGGCACCTGACCGAAGTGGGCGTGCAGGCCGTCGCATCGGTGGGTCCGGCAGTGGCGCCACACGAGCATCGCCTCGAGGAACTGCAAGAACTGCTTGCGAGTGCGCGTGAGATCGCCGTGGGTGCCGCCGAAGGCCCGACGGGCGCCGCGCAGGGCCGCGACCGGGTGCCGCACGATGATGCCGAGGAGGGTGATCGCCACCCCGACCGACGCCGCCTTCACCACGAAGGTTCGCCCCGCATCGGAGCGATCCCTGTCGGTGAGCAATTGGCTGTCGGGCGCCCGGTTCAGCGAGATCGGCACGATCTCGATGCCCCGGGCTTCCAGGGCGTGGATCTCGCGTTGGATGAAGGTGTGCGACACCGCGGGGTAATCGGTGGAGAGATAGGCGATCCTCATGCCCGTCCGAGGCTACCGACGGTCGCCGTCACCGACCGAGACACTCGGTGCGGTGGGGACGATGGCCCATGGGATCGCCGCATGAGACTGCTGCAGGGTGGCCACCGACGTGTCGGGACCACGAGCGGTCGGGCGTCGCTCCGAGGGCGCTGAAGTGCTTCGGATCGCGGGTTGGCACGAGCCACGTCGGGCCGGTAGCGTTGCAAAGTCAATTTACGTCCGGGTGAGCCCCTCCAATCGTCGAAGACGATGCGAGGGGGACCACACGGCAACAACTCAACTCGGTGCTCCGCCGGTCAGTACGACCTGCGGAGCATTTGCGTGAACGGCGCCCATTTCAGTCCGGCGCCCGGCGCAATTGCCAGCACAATTGCCAGCACAATTGCCAGCACAAGTAACAGCTCAGACAGGTTGAAGACACTGCCCGGCGCATTCCGGGTCCGAAGGAAAAGGCTGCCGACATGGCACTGAAAGCGATCGTTGGCGAGAAAGTCGCCATGAGCCAGGTGTGGGTGAACGACAAAGTCGTCCCTGTCACCGTGCTCCGCGTCGAGCCTGCACGCATCGTGCAGGTGAAGACCACCGAGCGCGACGGCTACACCGCCCTCCAGGTCACCTACGGTCACAAGGACGCGAAGAAGTTGACCAAGCCCGAGGCAGGCCACTTCGCGAAGGCCGGCGTACAGCCGGGTCGTCGCCTGGTGGAACTGCGACTCGACTCGGTGGACGGCTTCGAGGTCGGCCAGGAGATCACCGTCGATCAACTCTCCCAGGGTGAGAAGGTCGACGTGACGGCTGTCAGCCGTGGCAAGGGCTTCGCCGGTGGCATGAAGCGTCACAACTTCAAGGGCCAAGGCGCCAGCCACGGTAACCACAAGCACCACCGTGCACCGGGCTCGATCGGCCAGGCCAGCTTCGCCGGTCGCGTGTTCAAGGGCCTGCGGATGGCCGGCCACATGGGCCACGACCAGGTCACCACGTTGAACCTCGAAGTGGTCGAAGCCGACACCGAGCGCAATCTGCTGCTGGTGAAGGGTTCGGTTCCGGGTCCGAACGGTGGTGTCGTCATCGTCCGCAACGCCGTCAAGGGCGGCAAGGCATCGAACGGCAAGTCCTCTGGTGTCTCGAAGGGAGCTCAGTGATGGCCTCGATCTCTGTGAAGACCGTCTCGGGCAAGAGCGCCGGAGACACCGAGCTGGCCGATGACGTGTTCGGCATCCAGCCGAACGTGCCGGTCCTGCACCAGGTGGTCACCGCTCAGCTGGCAGCACGTCGTGCAGGCACGCAGAGCACCAAGACCCGTGCCGAGGTGTCTGGCGGCGGCAAGAAGCCGTTCAAGCAGAAGGGCACCGGCAACGCCCGTCAGGGCTCGACCCGCGCTCCCCACTTCAGCGGTGGTGGCGTCGCCCTCGGGCCGAAGCCGCGCAAGTACGACCAGCGCACCCCGAAGAAGATGATCAGCCTCGCCCTCCGGTCGGCGCTGTCCGATCGTGCGGCTGAAGGCAAGATCATCGTCGTCGACGAATGGGGCTTCGACGCTCCGAAGACCAAGGCTGCGAAGACGGCCCTCGCGTCGCTCGGCATCGACGGCAAGGCATTGGTCGTCGTCGATCGCAACGACGTCAACACGATCAAGAGCTTCCTCAACCTCCGTGAGGTGCAGCTGATCGAGCGCGCCGAGCTGAACGCCTACGACATCCTGTGCAACGAGTACATCGTGTTCAGCAAGGCCACCCTGCCCACCTCGGGTCCGGCGGCACGGGGCACGGTCGCATCGTCGGCCACCCGCTCGTTCGTCGGTGCATCGTCGACCGCTCCTGCCACGGCTGCTCCTGCCCCGTCCGTTCCTGCCCCGTCCGCTCCCGTTGCGGCCGAAGTTCCCAAGGGTGCCGTCGTCGGTCCCGATGACGGCTCGGCACCCGACGGCTTCGAGATCAAGGGCAACGGCGACTCGGGTCTCTATCACGTGCCCGGCAGCCGCTTCTACAAGCAGACCGTGGCCGAGTTCTGGTTCGCTTCCGCCGAAGACGCCGAGGCCGCCGGATTCCAGTTGCCCCCCAGCCAGCGCGCCAGCGCCGATGAGGACCCGTCATGAAAGATCCCCGCGACATCATCATCGCCCCCATCGTCTCGGAGAAGAGCTACGGCCTCATCGAGCAGGGCGTCTACACCTTCAAGGTGCACACCTCCGCCAGCAAGCCCGAGATCCACGACGCAGTCGAGGCCATCTGGGGCGTGCAGGTCGTGAAGGTGAACACCCTGAACCGCAAGGGCAAGAAGACCCGAGCACGCCGCGCGAACAAGCAGGGCTCCAAGCCCGACACGAAGCGCGCCATCGTCACCCTGGCAGCGGGCAACGAGATCCCGCTGTTCGAGAACTGAGCACCGAGCCATGGCCATTCGCACCCGCAAGCCCACCAGTCCTGGACGTCGCTTCCAGACGACCTCCGACTTCTCGGAGATCACGAAGACGACGCCCGAGAAGTCCCTGCTCGCGCCCACCAAGAAGTCTGGCGGCCGCAACGTGTACGGGCGCAAGACCGCCCGCCATCGCGGTGGCGGACACAAGCGTCAGTACCGCATCATCGACTTCAAGCGAGTCAAGGACGGCATGACCGCCAAGGTCGCTGCCATCGAGTACGACCCCAACCGCACCTGCCGTATTGCCTTGCTGCACTACGCAGACGGC
>JAYUSX010000068.1:0-15167 GCA_043755475.1 Actinomycetota bacterium | reverse complement strand
GCACGATGCTTCGGGTGTGGATCCAACTGCCCCGTGCCACCTCGGTGTGCACGACGTGGTTGGCGAGCGCCGGCCAGACCGCCGGGTGCACGATGCCCCGATCGCGGCACAGGCCCAGATCGTCACCGGCGCGGTTGCCGTAGTCGCTCCCCCACTCCCCACGGAGTTGGACGTGTTTCGCCGGCAACACCTCACCATCACGCATCGCGATGCGGACGCCGGCTCGCGGCAGCGCACGCACGATCGCACGAGGCTGCTCGGGGGCATCGGTCAGTGCGGACACCACCACGGCATCGCCGTCGATCGTGGGCACGCACCGCACGAGATCGCCGTCGAACACCGGCCGCCGGAAACGAACCTCGGCGCCGCCGTTCGCGATCCACGTCTCGCCCCACGCGGCCATCGTCGGATGGACGAGGTAGGCGTACGTGGTGACCCCGGCAACGAGCGCTCTGGGGAAACCCGCCGCCTGGGCACCGGCGTCGGTGTGGATCGGGTTGCGAGCGTGTTCGGGCAGGTTCTGCGCAGTGATGGCCCAGGCGTGGACAAGGTGGAGTCCGGTGTCATCGGCAGGCACGATCGGAGTGTACGCAACCTGGGCGAAGTATTGATCCTGTCAATACTGGCCGCCGGACCGTGCTACGTTCGAACGCACACCACACCAGGCGGACCACACGCAACGCCAACACGCATCACAACACAACACAACAGATGGCAGCAACTCGGAGGATCGAAATGGGCATCAAGGTCGGAGCATTCTTCTTCGGTGGCGTCGAGATGACCGATGCCGGTGCCGGAGCCCCGAAACCGATGGATCGGCGCTACGACAACCAGACGTGTTGGGACGCGACGATGAAGTACGTCGATGCAGGCATCGCCGCCGATCGGCTGGGCTTCGACAGCTTCTGGACCACGGAGCACCACTTCCAGTACGAGGGCTACGAGGTCATCCCCAACGGGCTGTTGATCTCGATGTGGATCGCCGCGAAGACCCAGAACGTGCGCCTCGGAGCGATGTTCAACGTGGTGCCGCAGTGGCATCCACTTCGTCTCGCCGAAGACTTCGCCACCTTGCACAACCTGTCCGGTGGCCGCGCGATGCTCGGTGTCGGGCGAGGCACGGTGCCCCGCGAGATCCTGCACCTCAACAACGACCAGATCTCGATCGGCTCGCACGACAACCCCGACCAGGCCAGCGACGACGTGCGCAACCGCGAGTGGTTCGAAGAAGCGATGGAGATCGTGCGCATCTCGCTCACTCACGAGCGCTTCTCGTTCACGGGCAAGTACTTCCAGCTTCCAGTGCCTGGTATCCCCGATCGGGGCGCCACGATCACCGAGCTCACGCTCATCCCTCGGCCGGTGTATCCCTACGAGATCTGGCAAGCGGCCACCAGTCCGCCCACGGTGGAGTACTGCCCGGTGGTCGACCACGGCGCAGTGTTCTGGAACCAGCACCCCACCTTCATCAAGCGGATGTGGGACCGCTACGGAGAACTGCACGAGCAGCATCACGCCTCGGGCCTCGCCCGGGGCGACAAGCGCATGCTCGTCGTCGCGACCCGCGTCGAGGACACGCACGAAGAAGCGATGCGCACGGCGCGCAACGGCCACGACGAGTTCTGGAAGTTCCTCGGCCCCTATGGATGGAGTCGCGGCTACATGGGCCCCGACGGCAAGCCTGTCGGCCCCGGCCTCATCCCCACGCTCGAAGAGTCGATGGCCCAGAAGACCATGCTGGCGGGCACGGCCGAAGAAGTCGCCGCCGACATCCAGATGTATCGCGACCTGCTCGGTGTCGACAACATCACGATCTTCCCGCACCTGATCGGCGACCCGTATGCAAAGGCCGAAGAGCAGATGGAACGGTTCATGACCGAGGTCCTCCCGCTCGTCTCGTGAGACTGCTCTCGTGACGCTCACGCCCACGGGGGAGACCCGACAGCTCGGTTCCACCATCAGGCGGCTACGGCTCGATGCAGGCCTCACGCTGGTTCAACTCGCGGAGAAGGCCGAACTCTCACAGCCATTCCTGTCGCAGGTCGAAAACGACCGCGCCCAGCCCTCGATGGAGTCGCTGTCGAGGATCGCTCGTGCGCTGCACACCACACCCCAGTCACTGTTCGGCAAGCCCGAGGCACGCGATGCGCCCCTCAGGGTGGTGCGTCGTGACGACCCTGCCGGGGTGCCCGCGTATCGCCCGCTCGTGGTCGGTGATGCGCCCTTCCACGTGGTCGAGTTCACCGACCTCCCGCACGAGTTCGTCGACGCGTGGACCCACGAGGGATTCGAGGCGGCCTACGTGGTGAGCGGAACTGTGGAGATCGACGTCGACGGCACGGTCACCCGTCTCGCCGCAGGCGATTCGGTCAGCTACGACGCCCGACTCCCCCACCGCCATCGATCGGTGAGCCGGCGGCAGGCGCGACTGCTGTTGATCGAGACCAGCACCCGACATCCACACCTCTGACGCGGCGGTGCGCCGATCACCCGGCGGCGCGCTTGCGGGCGTCGTGAGGGAAGGCCCGCGCAGCCATCAACGCCTCGGAGACAGCCTGGGCTCGTGCCACCAGATCGTCGATGCGATCGCGGAGCGCGTCGATCAGCGCTCGCTGCGATCGATCGGTCGCCGCTTCCAACTCATCACGCACACGCTGGCCCTCGTCGGTGAGCTTCCCACCGGTCGCCCAGCCCCGATCCTCCAGCTGAGCCATCACGCCTGCGACCGCATCGGCCGACAACCCGCGGGTGGCGCTGTACTCACCAGGGGCGAAACCGAGCCACAACTCGGTGAGCACGTTGATCGTCGAGACATCGAGACCGCTCGCGGCGCAAGCCCCGAGGTGCCCGTCGCCGCGGTGCTCACGCACCAGTTCGGCCGCGCGCCACAGCCGACCCTGCGCCGAAGTGGGGCGAGGGAGCGCGCGCAGCGCGCTGAACAGCGGACGACCGAGCCCGTCGATCGCATCCAGGGCGACGAACAGCGGATCGGCGATGGCGTCCGCAGCCTCGGCATCGACGACCGACGAGAGGCTGACCGTGGCGCCGGCCTCGCGGGCGGCGAGCACGTCCGAGCGGGAGCACTGCGCCGACCCGTGGAGGTACACGGCCTCCAACAGACCCGCATCGAACACCCCGAACGTGGCGACCACCACCGACGGCTCGGGTATGCCGAGTGCGGCAGCGCGGCCCCACACGTAGCCGTCGAAGAACCCGAGTCCGAGCGACTGGATCTGCTCGGCCGCCTGGCGCGACCACCACCCCTGGGTCGCGATCGGTTCCAACGCGTCTCGGAGACGGCGTGCCGGGGAGTCGGGCACCGTCGGTGCCGGGATCGGGGTCGCGGGTGGTGCGATGAATGCAGCAACGATGTCGTCATAGCTCATGACACGATCCTCTCAGAATCCGCGGATCACCGTCAGCGTCGGCAATACTCGGTGCGTCATGAACGCTCGCTCCGAAGCCCCGCCCTCGACCGGTGTCGTCATCACGGGGACCGGGCTCGCACACCCGCCGCACACGATCTCCAATGCCGAGCTGGTCGCATCGCTCACCGAGGCGACGAACATCTGGAACGCGACCCACGCTGACGAGATCGAACGTGGCGAGCAAGCAGCGCGGTCGGTGCCCGACGAGGAGTTCATCCTCAAGGCGTCCGGCATCGAGTCGCGCTACGTGATGGAGAAGGACGGCGTGCTCGACCCGAGCCGCATGCGTCCGCTGCTCGCACTGCGCACCGAGGACGAACTGGGCATCCAGGCCGAGATGTCGATCCCCGCGGTGATGGACGCGCTCGCCCAAGCCGGTCGAACTCCGGCCGATGTCGACGCGATCATCGTCGGCTGCTCGAACCTCCAGCGCGCGTATCCGGCCGTGTCGATCGAGCTCCAGGACGCGCTCGGCGCCGCAGGCTGGGCCTACGACATGAACGTCGCGTGCAGTTCGGCCACGTTCTCGATGCAGGCTGCGGCAGATGCGCTGCGGAGCGGTTCGGCGACGTGCGTGGTGGTCGTGAACCCGGAGATCACGTCGGGTCACAACAACTTCGAGCTCCGCGACTTCCACTTCATCTTCGGCGATGCGTGCACCGCGGTGGTGATGGAGCGGGCCGACCACGCCATCGCCGACGATCCGTGGGAGGTGCTCGGCACCAGGCTCGCGACCCAGTTCTCGAACAACATCCGCAACGACTTCGGGTTCCTCAACTCCAGTGAGTCACGTCCGGGCATGCTCCGCGATCCGCACGATCTGGTCTTCCGCCAGCGTGGCCAGCAGGTGTTCAAAGAGGTCTGTCCGATGGTTGCGACCCACATCAAGGATCATCTCGGCGCGTTGAAGATCGAGCCCGATGCCGTGCGCCGGTTCTGGCTGCACCAGGCCAACCTGAAGATGAACCAGCTGATCGCGAAGGGGGTGCTCGGACGGGTGCCCGACGACGACGAGGCGCCGATCGTGCTCGACGAGTTCGCCAACACCAGCTCAGCCGGGTCCGTGATCGCGTTCCATCGCCATCGCGCCGATCTCGTCCCCGGCGATCTCGGCGTGATCTGTAGCTTCGGCGCGGGCTACTCCGTCGGCAGCGTGGTGGTCCGCAGGCTCTGACCGACGTTGACGCGGCGCCGCGCGAATCTGGACGCTCACTCAAGTTTTGGGCGTTTCTTGCCGAAAACACCTGGTGTCTTCGGGTCCCACACAGATGGACTATTCGGCCCGGTCGAGCGGCCAGTGGCAAGGAAGGCCGTGGTTGTCGCGGGCGCTGCGACTCCTGATCTTCCTCGTCCCGATCTCGCTGTCCGTTGTCTTCTCGCTGGTCATGGCGCGTGGTTTCCCGCCGCATCGACTCGGGATGAACAAATGGGTCTGGTGGGTGCTCGTCGCCGCGGCCTCGACCCTGATCCTCATGGGTGTCGATCGACTCGCGCGGCGTCTCCTCCCACTCACCGTCCTGCTCAAGCTGACGCTCGTCTTCCCCGACCAGGCACCGTCACGGTTCGGGCTCGCGATGCGCACGGGCACCACGAAGCAGCTCGAGCGGTACGTGAAGCTCGGTGCAGAGCGAGACCAGCGCAGTGTCGAACTGAACAGCGCAGAGATCATGCTCGAGCTCGTCGCCGCGCTGGGCCTGCACGACCGGCTCACCCGGGGCCACTGCGAGCGCGTGCGGGCCTACACGGACCTGGTGATCAAAGAACTCCACATCCCCGAACGCGACGCCAACCTGCTGCGTTGGTCGGCGTTGCTGCACGACGTCGGCAAGCTGAAGGTGCCGACCGAGATCCTGACGAGTGACCGTCGCCCCACCGATGAGGAGTGGACGATACTCACCACGCATCCCGCGCAAGGGATGGCGCTGACCGAAGCGCTCGCCGACTGGCTCGGTCCCTGGCGACGGACGATCGGCGAGCATCACGAACGGTGGGACGGTGGGGGCTACCCGAGCCGCCTGAAAGGTGAAGAGATCCATCTCGGTGCGCGCATCGTCGCGGTCACCGACGCATTCGACGTGATGACGTCGGCACGCTCGTACAAGAAGCCGATCTCGATCACGGCGGCTCGCGAGGAGATCGCTCGATGCGCCTCGACCCAGTTCGATCCCGCGGTGGTGCGTGCGTTCTTGAACCTCGGCCTCGGCAGGCTGCGGCTGATGCTCGGTCCGATCGCGTGGGTCTCGAACATCCCGTTGCTCGGTCAGACGTCGTTGGTGGCCGGCACCACGAGCACGGTGGCGACCGCCGCAGCGGCGGGAGCGTTGGCGCTGGGGGCGCCGGTGGGACCGCCACCGACGCTGCCCCCACCTCCGGCACAAGTTCAGGTCGTCGACGTGGCGGCCCAGACCGGTGTCACCACAACCGACGTCACGGCGACAGGGCCCCAGGACCAGCCACTGATCGTCACGGTGCAGGGCACGGCCGGCTCCGCAGTGACGCTGACGTTGACGAGCAATCCGCAGCACGCCGAGGTCCTGATCAGCCGGCAGCCGTCGTCCAACGGTGACGGGACGTGGACCGCTGAGCTGGTCATCATCACCAGCCCCGGGTTCACCGGAACCGATTCATTGAGTTACGAGGTGTGCAACGTGGCGGGGGTGTGTTCGCGAGGGCGGGTGCGGATCGACATCCCCGGCGGTGGTGAAGCCTCGGAGACGACCACGCCGCCTGCAACCACGTCGACATCCACGACGTCCACGACATCCACGACACCTCCCCCGTCCACCATCTCGACGACCATCCCGCCACCTGCGACCACGTTCCCGCCCCTCGGGGCGGCTACAACGCCGATTCCGCCGCCGACCACGACCACGACCACGACCACGATTCCGCCGCCGCCGCCGACCACGACCACCGTCGCGGCTGCCCCGACCCCCGGTGACGACACCGACTCCGGCAACGAGGACCAGACGCTGCTCATCGCGCTCAGCGGCCTCCTCGTCAACGACTCGGATCCCAATGGAGACCCGCTGACGATCACGTCGGTGCAGGACCCGATCGGCGGCACCGCGACCCTGATGAGCACCCACGTGGTGTTCGTCCCCGACCCCGATCTCAACGGCAGCGCCCAGTTCGCCTACATCGCATGCGACCCGGGCAACCTCTGCGCCCACGCCACCGTCATGCTCACGTTTGCTCCCGTCGACGACGCTCCGCGCCCTGTCGGCGATGACTACGACGTGGTTTCCGGGAACGTCCTCACCATTGCCCTTCCCGGTCTGCTGGGCAACGACTTCGAACCCGACGGATCGGGGCTGACCGTCGTCACAGGGATCGACATCCAACCCACCGGCACCATCACGCTCGCTGGCGACGGCTCCTTCCTGTACATACCCGCTCCGCTCTTCACCGGTCAGGACGTGCGCACCTACACCGCGTGCGATCCCGGGAACTCGTGTTCGACCGCCACCATCACGATCACGGTGTCAGCGGCTCCGCTGACGACCGACGAGCTGTACCTGTCGAGCACCCCGTTGGGAGGATCGACCTTCGGCTTCGATGCGACCCCGCCAGCAGTGCAGAACCCGGAACCGGATGTCGACAGCGACAACAAGCCCGGGTGGACGCTCGCGAAGAACGACGCGCCGCTCATGTGGGTCCACCCGGTCCTGGTGAACACGAACCTGTTAGGTCCCGTGACGCTCGACCTGTTCAGCGTGAGGAAGAACTTCGAAACCAGCAACATCTCTGTCGCGGCCACCCTCCTCGTCTGCGACGCCGGTGGTGCCAACTGCTCCATGTTGCTCCAGCGGAGCTGGACGTTCGATCCCTGGAACGTCGGTGGAGCCTCGACGTGGACCGAACGTCAACTCGGTCTCGGCAGCCTCAGCACCAGCGTCAGTGCGGGCCGCGAAATCCGGCTCGTCGTCGACGTCACACACGACACGCTCTGGATCGCGATGAGCGGCGGCCGGCCATCATCGTTGGTGCTCTCACGCTGAGCCTCATGCCGGCGATCGGGCCCCGAGCCCGACGAGCGAGCCACCGCTCAGCCCTGGATGAGCCGGGCCATCTGCTCGTGGTAGTGGGCGATCTTGCACTCGCGCGAGGACAGGATGTGCTCGGTGTAGGCACTCGATCGCTTGGTGCGCTTCAGCTGCTCGTAGATCCCGATGTCCTCGCCGACGACGACCTTCAAGCCCTCCCAGTGCTTCAGCATCCGCTGGTAGTACCGCTCGTACTCCGGATCGTCGCGATCACCGGGGTAGATCAGCTGCCACGTGAGGAACTTGGTGCGGTCGACGTCGATCGGGATGGGGTGGAACACCTGGATGTGTTCGGGATTGCAGTTGAACACCGTGTTCGGGAACACGACGTAGTGGCAGATCGCGTACTTGTGGTGATCCCAGTTCTCGGCCAACTGCTCGCGGGTGTCGGGGCGAGGGACGAAGCACATGTAGTTGCGTTCGAGGATGTGGAACGAGGTGTCGCGGGCCGACTTCACGAACTCGGGCGACACGTGGTGCAGTTCGATCGTGTGGTAGATCTCGTTGAACCCGTCGACGATGGCCTTGTAGCTCACCGGCACGTCCCACTCGAGCACCTCGTGAAGGACCATGTCCTCCATCTTGAACTTGCCAAGATCCGCGGTGATCTCGGGCCCGATCCACTCCTCGAGCGAGATGCAGTTGCCCGGCCCGGCCATGTTGATCCACACGAACCCGCCCCACTCGGCAGCGGCCACGGCCGGCGCCCGCACATCGCGGAGATGCTCTTCGCTGAAGTCCTGCCGCTCGGGCAGACCGACCAGCTTGCCGGTGGTGTCGTACACCCAGCCGTGATACGGGCAGGTGAACCGTCGCGCGCCGCAGCCGCTCCACTCGGGCACGAACGACGGCCCGCGATGCTGACACACGTTGTGGAAGGCGGCCACGCTGCCGTCGGGCTGGCGCGTCATCACGACGGTCTCGCCGTGGCCCTCGAAGCTGTGCCAGTCGCCGGGTCCCTTCAACTGCTCGGAACGGGCGCCGAGGATCCAACTCTTCGACAGCACGCGTTCGCGCTCGAGCTCGAACTGCACGGGATCGGTGTAGGGGGCGCGGCTCATCTTCGACGGCCCGTAGTCGGGCACGTTCTTGATGCCGGGGCCGAGGCGGACGGGAACGTCTCCGCGCGATGCAACGTGAACCATGTGGCAGAACCCCCAGCAGGTGTGTCCGGTCGCGGTCGAGCACGAACGGCGATGTGGAACAGATGTTATACAACCTCGCCATAGGATGAGTAGTCGTATGACGAGGTCGATCAGATGCCACGTTTCGTAGACGTCGACGAACGGCGGATCGAGCTCACCGATGCGGCGGCTCGGCTGATCGCACGTGCGGGTCTCGGCGCAGCCACGATGCGCGACGTCGCCGCCGAGGCGGGTCTCACCACCGGCAGCCTGACGCACTACTTCGCCGACAAGCGCGAACTGCTGTTGTGCACGTTCCAGGCGTCGTTGGCCGGCCGTCGCTCCCAGCGCTCAGCACGAGGCCTCGATGCCCGCTCACAGTTGCGCGCCGCGCTCGAGGGGGCACTTCCTGTCGACCCCGAACGCCGTCGCCATTGGATGGTCACGGTCGCCTTCTGCGCCCAGGCCACCGGTGACGCCGAGCTGGCCGACGCCCAGCGCGACGCCTATCGAGAGTTCCGTGGTCATGTCGCGAACCTGGTCGAGCGCGCCGGAATCGCCCAACCTGACCGCGCCGTTCAGACGGCCGAGCGGTTCATCGCGGTGGCCGACGGTGTCGCCATCCAAGCGTTGTTCGACCCGGAGTCGTGGCCTGCCGAACGCCAGCTGCGTTCGCTCGACGATCTCCTCAGCGGTCTGGTCTGAACGGTTTGGTCTGAGCGGTCTGGTCCGAGCGGTCTGGACGGACCGGTCTCGCCGGCGCGGCCGAATCGACAGTGTGATGGCAGGCGACGGGTAGGGTCCGACGTCGTGTCCGACATGCCGCCTCCCCCGCCACCTCCGCCGTACTCATCGCCACCTCCCCCTCCCCCGGGAGCGCCCATCGGCGGGTACGCGCAACCGGTCATGTCGGGAAGCCCGCTCGGGAAGCGGCGTTCGGTGGGCCTGGTCATCCTGCTCTCCGTGGTCACCTGTGGCGTCTGGACCGTGGTCTGGTCGTTCCAGACGGGAGACGAGATGCAGCGATACCGTCGCCAGGGGATCGGTGGCGTCGGCTACCTGTTGATCACCCTGTTCATCTCGCCCGTCACCATGTTCCTGCTCGCGGGCGAGGTCGAGCAGATGTACCGAGACGAGGGCCGAGAGCCGCCGATCACGACCATCTGGGGTCTGTGGTTCCTGCTGCCGATCATCGGCAACATCGTGTGGTACGTCACCATCCAGAACGCGCTCAACGACTACTGGGCCGCCCACGGCCAGACGAACGACCCCAGCCTCTGACTCAGCGCTCCTGACTTCGCGTTCCCGACCTCGCGATGCGGTCAGGCCTCGGTCGCCCAGCCGAGGACCGTCGTCCACAGATCACCCACCCACTCCGACAGCAGCTCCATGTCGCCGTCGTTCACGACGACCGCATCGGCGACCGCCCTCCTCTGTTCATCGCTGGCTTGCGATGCGATGCGCGCCCTCACATCCGCTTCGGTCATCCCCCGCGCCACAGCTCGCTGCACGCGCAACTCCGTCGGCGCCTCGACCACGATCACCTTCGTGTACGAGTGATCGGGATCGCCACGACCGAGCGAGCTCTCCACCAGGATCGCCATGTCGAGGACGACGATGGAGTCGGCGGGCAACTCGTCGAGCAGGTCTGCCAGCTCGGCGTTGATCGCCGGATGGCTGATCGCCGTCAGCCGGGCCAACTGCTCCGGTCGGCCGAACACCGCCCGTGCGAGCGCGGAGCGATCCACGTGCCCGTCGACATCGACGACCTCCGATCCGAACTCGGCCCGCACGGCCGCCTCGGCGCGACCGCCGGGCGCGATGACGAGCCGCCCGAGAGCATCGACGTCGACCACCTGCGCACCACGCTCGGCCAACAGGCGCGACACCGTCGACTTACCAGATCCGATACCACCCGTGAGTCCGATGATCAACACAGGGTTCGAGCGTAGGGCCGCACCTTCGAGCGACGAGTCGCATGTCACTCTTCCGATGTCTTTACCGGTCCAGTTACGTCAGGTACTATACCGGTCCAGTAACTGAGCACAGGAGAACCACCATGAGCCCGATGCACGTCCTCACCGAGATGTTCGCCCCCGCCCCGTGCGATGGCATCGCCTTCAGCGCACTCCCCGGCGCCCCCATGCTCCCCGTCACCGAGCGTCGACGTCGTCGACGTCGTCTGCGGCGCGTCGGCGCCTCGATCCGCCGGGCCGGTGTCCGGGTGCACTCGTCGCTCCCCCTCGCGACGAGCGCTCCGGCACCGGTTCGCGCTGGGCGCCCGGCGTCCTGAACATTCCACACGCCTCGTGCCCATGCACCGACGACCACGAGTTCGACGCTTCGGTCGGCGCGGCCGCTCGGCACCGGCAAGAATCGGTGGGTGCCGAGAGTGACGCTCCAGACGGTCGCCGATCGTGTCGGCGTGAGCCGGATGACCGTGTCGAACGCGTTCTCCAAGCCAGACCAGTTGTCGACCGGTCTGCGCCGACGGATCCTCGAGGTCGCCGACGAGCTCGGCTACGCCGGGCCGGATCCGGCGGCCCGGGCACTCGCGTTGGGCACCACCGGGGCGGTCGGGGTGCTGCTCACCGACAACCTGCAGTACGCGTTCACCGACGAGGTGGCAGCGCTGTTCTTCGGTGCTGTCGCAGGCGAGCTCGAATCGAGTGGCCTGGCCCTCACCCTGCTCTCGTCGACGTCATCGGGTCACGTCCCCGCACGCGACGTCCCGATGGACGGCGCGCTCGTGTATTCGTGCAACAACGACTCCGCCGCCATCGACTGGCTGCGCCGACGCAAGCTTCCTCTCGTGTACGTCGACCAGACCCCGGTCGCAGGCTTCGCGAGCATCAACGTCGACGATCGGACGGGTGCCCGGGCAGCAGCGCAACACCTCGTCGAACTGGGCCATCGTCGGGTGGGCATCATCACCTCCAGCTACGGGGGCAGAACGGGCCTCATCGACCAGCCGATGATCGACGCCACGGCACACGTCAGTCGCCAACGCATGCTCGGATGGTTCGACGGCCTCACCGCGGCGGGCGTGCAGCCAGTGGTGGTGCAGCAGAACCTCCCGAGCGAGTCCACCGGCCGGGTCGGTGCCGAGATGCTCCTCGAACTGCCCGACCGGCCGACAGCGATACTGTGCTTCTCGGACTCGATGGCCTACGGAGCGGTGCAGGTGGCACACGAGCGCGGCTTGGTCGTTCCGACGGATCTGTCGGTGGTGGGATTCGACGACAACCCGCTCGCTGGCCGTATGCGCCCGGCGCTCACCACCGTTCGCCAGGACGTGGCCGCCAAAGGCCGAGCGGCAGCGCTCGAGCTGCGCGCCGCGCTCGAGCGTGCCAAGACCGGCACGACCTCGCGGGCCAAACGGATCGTGCTGCCCACCGAACTGATCATCCGCGACAGCACCGCTGCCCTGCGCGGGAAGAAAACGAAGTGACCCCGGCACCGTTACAAGCGGCCCGGGATCGTGGCGTCGGCCCGTGGAGGCTTCGGCGACTCACACGCTACCAACACCGCTCGGGGGTGCGTGCCCACCGCCATCGAACGCGGCCTGCCGCCACCGCCCGCCGGCTCACGGCCGGCCGTCGCGATATGGTCGGTGCCGGGCGGGCCGAACGTACGACGGCCGGGAAGGACGAAAGACCATGCACGACCTCCGCGGGGCAAACGCCATCGTGACCGGAGCATCTCGAGGCATCGGGGTCTACATCGCCCGAGCGCTCGCCAAAGAGGGTGTGAACCTGGCGCTGGCGGCGCGCTCGATCGGCGAGCTCGAACAGGTGCGCGCCGAGATGGAAGGCCTCGGGGTTCGGGCTATCGCCATCGCGTGCGATGTCGCCAAGGCTTCGGACAGAGCCGAGTTGATCCGGCGGACCGAAGCCGACCTGGGACCGATCGACATCCTGGTGAACAACGCGGGCATCGAACGCGTCGCCCGATTCGATCAGGCGGTCGAGTCTGACATCACCGACACGTTGACGATCAACCTCGAGGCGCCGATGCTGCTCACGCGGGCGATCCTGCCCGGCATGCTCGCCCGCAGCCGAGGGCATGTGGTGAACATCGCGTCGGGCGCCGGCAAGGTCGGAGTCCCGTACGGTTCGTCCTATTGCGCGAGCAAGCATGGTCTCGTCGGCTTCACGAGTGCCTTGCGGGCCGAGTACCGGGGCCGACCGGTCGGCTTCTCGGTGGTGTGCCCGGGCTTCGTGACCGATGCCGGCATGTACGACCGCTGGGACAAGAACGGCATCCACGCGCCCAAGCTCGCCGGCACGTCGACACCCGAGAAGGTGGCCGCCGTGACCATTCGATGCATCAAGCACAACAAGGGAGAAGCCACCGTCAACACGCCGCCAGTCCGACCGTTGATCGTCCTCGCCAACATCGCGCCATCGATCGTGCCCTGGATGCTGCACCGTCTCGGTTACAGCAAGGTGTTCGAACGCGTCATCGACGCCGAAGCAGCGGCGCTGTCGTCGGAGCGCGCCAGAGGCTGAAGACGCCGGATCGTCGACGACTCACCAGACAGGACCGTGAGGTTGACGTTGCTGACATGACCAGCCGATCGTCATGCCGTCGAGTACGCGGGCAGCACCCCGGCGCCCGCGGGAGCCAGCGGGCGCAGCGAGTCGAGCGCTTCGGCGCTGAGTGATGCCATCACCGAAGGGTTCGTGCGGGCGAGCAGTGCAAGGTGGTGCACCGCGTGATGCAACACGTCTCCGTCCTGGATGAACTCTGGAGCGGCGGTCGCGTCCGTGGATGCTCCGCCGGGCACATGATCCTCCAGCGTCCCGCTGAGCCAATGGTCGTGACCGCGATGGACGTCGAACCCAGACGGGCCCAATTCGTCCGACGTCACCACCACGTAGGTCAGGACCACCCGGCCGGCGACCATGCGCCAACTCGTCGAATGCACGACGTCAGCGACGATCGATCGGTCCGCGGCAACAGCTGAGGCGTAGGAGTGCGGATGGTCATCACCATGCATCACGTGAGAGAACGCTGGAAGGGCACGCCACCGGCCCGCGTCGAATGCCATCACCCACGTCTCGACGACGACCTCGGGCGCCGACCTTGAGATCTCGCCGCTCTGCCTCATGCCGTGCATTCGTCACCCGATGCCCTGCCGGATTGCCGTCGGCATCGAAACAGACGACACCACGAGCTGGCGACCATGAGCTGGCGGCCGAACCGCGGCCGAACCGCCCGGCCGCCGGGTTCCAGCCCGGAGGCCCGAAAACGAACGAACCCCAGGCCTGTGGCCTGGGGTTTCGTCGTGTCGAAGGGGGGACTTGAACCCCCACGGGATTTCTCCCACTAGCCCCTCAAGCTAGCGCGTCTGCCTATTTCGCCACTTCGACGTGGTTGCCGCAACGTTTTCGGCCACCGATGGAGCAGGTGAACGTGCGGGCCTTGAATCTACCTCTGAGTCAGCTGCGGACCAACAGGAAACCGAGTGCGATCACCGTGAGGAACCACGCAATTGCGAACACTGTGGTGATCCGGTTGAGGTTGCGTTCTGCCGCCGACGATCCGAGGGCTGCGCCGGCGCCGCCACCGAACATGTCGCTGAGGCCACCACCGCGACCGCTGTGCATCAAGATGCCCGCGACCATGGCCACGAGGGACACCAGGTTGATGATCAGCACGAGGTAGAGGATGACGTCACGCACGGGGAACGAGCCTATCGGGTCGTGGCGCTCGGGCGTTGTGCTCGCCGCCGGGATGCAGGCTGATGGTGGATGAGCCGCGTTGGGTCAGCGGTGTGGGCTGAGCGACTCGCCGGTGATCGACACCTTCACCGGCATCACCTCGGCGAAGTGACAGGCCACCGGATGGCCCTGCCCGCGGTCGATCAGCTCGGGCTCTTCCTGAGCACAGATCTCCTTCGCGATCGGGCAACGGGTGCGGAACCGGCAACCCGACGGCGGATCGATCGGACTCGGCACGTCGCCTTGCAGCAGGATCCGCTGCCGTTGACGTTCGACCACCGGATCCGGCTCAGGAATGGCCGACAACAGCGCCTGCGTGTACGGATGCGATGGTGAGTTGTAGATCTCGTCGGCGGGGCCGATCTCCATCAGCTTGCCCAGATACATCACGGCGACCACGTCGCTGATGTGACGCACCACCGAGAGATCGTGGGCAATGAACAGGTAGCTGAGCCCCATCTGCGCCTGCAGGTCTTCGAGCAGGTTCACCACACCGGCCTGGATGCTCACGTCGAGCGCCGACACCGGCTCGTCGAGCACGATCAGCGATGGGTTCAGCGCAAGGGCCCGAGCGATGCCCACGCGCTGGCGCTGGCCCCCCGAGAACTCGTGCGGGAAGCGCTTCGAGTGATCGGCGGCGAGGCCCACCAACTCGAGCAGTTCGACCACGCGGTCGCCGTGGTTACCGGCGATGCTCTGGATCACCAATGGCTCGGCGATCGCCGCCCCGACGGTCATCTTCGGGTCGAGCGACGCATACGGGTCCTGGAACACGATCTGCATCTGAGCTCGCAGGCCGCGCAGTTCCTTGGCATCCATGCCGATCAGCTCATGGCCTTTGAA
>JAYUSX010000067.1:0-2317 GCA_043755475.1 Actinomycetota bacterium | reverse complement strand
CGATGCGGTGAAGGCGCAGCTCGCGGCAAGCCACCCCGAACTCACGATCGACGTGGAACTCGTGCGCGACCGACCCGTCGAGAGCCTGATCCAGGTCGCACTGGCTCGCGGCGCCGACGCGATCGTGGTCGGCCACGGCGGCCGCGGGCCGATGCGAGGTGCGTTGCTCGGCAGCATCACCTACGAGATCGTGCACCGTTCGCCGCTGCCGGTCGTGGTGGTGCCGGAACCCGACGAGGAGTGATCACTCCCCCGCGACGAGAACGGGAGCCTGCACCTCGCCGCTGGTGTCGAGTGCGAACGAGGTGTACTCCTCCCCCGTGTCGGCCCAGTCCTCGAACTGGATGACGTTCATCTCCTCGAATCGGTGACGCAGCCACTTGTCGTTGCGGTCGAGCAGGCCGAGCTTCTTGCAGTTCGGCACGATCTTCGAGAACAGCATCGACTGGAACATGCCCCGGGTGGGGTCGGCCAGCACCATCGGCGCGATGTCCCTCACGTTCACGCCCATCCGCTCCCACACCTCCTGGCTCATGAACCGGTCGCGCATGCGCACCGCAGCCTCGAAGGCGAACTCCTGACGATCCTTCATCTCGGCATCGGTCATGCCGTCGTAGACCTCTTTCAGGCTGAGCACACCGAACGCCACGTGGCGCGCCTCGTCGCTCATCACGTAACGGAGCAACTGCTTCAGCAGCGGCTCGCCGGTGGTCTGGTGGAGGAAGCCGAACGCTGCGAGGGCCAGGCCCTCCACCATCACCTGCATGCCGAGGTACGTCATGTCCCAGCGGCTGTCGTTGACGATGTCGTCGAGCAACATCCGCAGGTGGGCGTTCACGTGATACCCGCCGCCGAGCTTCTCCTCGAGGTAGCGGGCGAACACCTCGACGTGGCGTGCCTCGTCGACCACCTGGGTGGCTGCGTAGAGCTTGGCGTCGTACCACGGCACGGTCTCGACGATCTTGGCGGTGCAGATGAGGGCACCCTGCTCGCCGTGCAGGAACTGGCTGAGCGTCCAGTTGCGGCTCTCGATGCCGAACGCGAGCCACTCCTTCTCCTTCCACTTCTCGACCGCGGTGCCGATGTAGACGTTCGGGTCGAAGCCGGTGCCGAGCACGGCTTGGTCGTTGGCGACGGTGCGTTCCACGTCGACCTCGGTGCTCCACGGCAGATCGGTGGAACCGTTCCACTGGCCGGTCTTGGCCTTCTCGTACAGCTTGCGCAGCGCCGGGCGTGTGAGGGAGTAGTCCCACGTGAAGATCGCGTCGGCGTTGTCCTTCACGACGTGCTCGATCTCGTTGGGGTCGGTGCCGGCGATGGCCAGGATCGCGTCGATGTCGTTGATCTCGGCGCGACCGAGGATGTCGGCGTTGGTGTTGAAATCGATGCTCATGCAGGCTCCTGATGACGGGGTGTTCCGGGGGTGTTCGGGGGATGTTGGGGGGTGTCGTGGGATCAGTACGGGACGGCAGGAGGCGCGAACGTCGGCAGGACGTGCGTGGTGATGAACGCCCGCGCCGAGGCTTCATCGCCGAGATCGACGTGTTCCGAGGGCGCCAGGAAGTACGAGATGACCAGACGTGCGAGCAGTTCGACGAGACGCTGTGCATGTGCCCGGTCGAGGTAGGGCTCCACCTTGCCGGAGAGGAACAGCGAGGCCATCCGGATGATCCGGGGCAATCCCTGCACGGTGAGGTTGCTCAGGGTGTCGCCCGGCTCCGACGCCAGCATGACGGCGAGGTGTTGGTCGGTGCGCAGTTCGGTCGTGGCGTACACCACGGTGCGCACGAGCAGTTCCTCGAGGTCGTCGGTGCCTTCGATGTGCGCGCTGAGCCCGGTGAAGAACTCCTCCAGTTCGTGCACACGAAGTGCGTCGAACAGCACGTCCTTGCCACCTGGGAACATCCGATACAGCGTCGCTCTCGAGACACCGGCTTCGGCGGCGATGTCGTCGATGGTCACCTTGGCGATGCCCCATCGCGCACAGCACGACTTGGTGGCGTCGAGCACGCGGAGCTCTGTCGGGGTCACGGATGAGACAATAAGACACAATTCGTCTCACCGTCAAGGGTGACGGCGACGACCCCCCAAATCCCGACCTTCCGGGTCGGGTATCGGGGGGCTCTGATATCATCGTCACCTCAGCGTGAACACCTGAACAGGAGCACTTTCAACATGCGCACACCCACCAAACGGTTCGCTCTCTCGGCGATCGTCGTCGGCACTCTGGTGCTGGCGGCTTGCGGAGACGATGCCGTCGAGACGACCGACACGGATGCACCCACAGCCACCGAGGCACCCGGGACGACCGCCCTCG
>JAYUSX010000066.1:0-2319 GCA_043755475.1 Actinomycetota bacterium | reverse complement strand
GGTGCAGGTACCGGGTGCGAACGCCCACGACCTCCATGGCGCGCCGATCCTCGTCATATCGCGAGGCCATGGCCTCGGTACTGGACGCAAAGCCGCTGTATCGATCCCAGTCGCTCGGACTGCCGTCGGCCCGCGGTGCGGTGAACACGGTGATCGACTCGACGTCGGGTGAGACCTGGGCGGCCAGACTCATCAGTCCGAACGCAGACAGCGGGCTGTCGTCGAGGTGCGGCGAGATGACCAACACGCGGTGCGAGGAGAGCGCGTCGGCCACGTGACCGCTCGGGTTCGCTCGGGGTGGGCGCACGGCGGCAACGCTAGCGGCGAGGTCTCGGACAGCCCGGACAGCGATCCGCGAAAAACGCCGGTCCTTCACCGGTGCATCACCGGTCCTTCGGAGGAGGTGCGGCGGCTCCGGTAGCGTCGGGACATGGCAGAGACCCAGGTGAGCGTGTCCCGACACATCGCCGCGCCGGCGGCGACGGTGTGGCAGATGATCAGCGATGTCACCCGGATGGGAGAGTGGTCTCCCGAGACGACGCGGGCGGCTTGGTCGAAGGGCGCGAACGGCCCGACGCTCGGCGCTCGGTTCTCCGGCGACAACCGCAACGGCAAGAAGACCTGGTCGATGGGAAGCACGGTCGACGAGTGCGAGGTCGGCCGATCATTCGGTTTCGCCGTCGCAGCAGGCCCGTTGAAGGTGGCGCACTGGTCGTACCGCATCGAGTCCGACCCGGGCGACGGCACCGGTTGCACGGTGACCGAGACGTGGACCGACCGGCGGGGCTGGTTGGTCGGCCAGCTCGGCAAGCTGGTCAGCGGTGTGGCCGACCGGGCCAGCCACAATCGCGCCGGCATGGAGCAGACCCTCGAGCGACTTGCGGCCGCCGCCGAGGGCTGATCAGGGGTCCGTTGGTACCGTCGGGGGCATGGGTACTGAAGGTGTGATGCGACGGATGCGATGGGCCGACATGTCGGACGGCGAACGCGGGGCATTGCTGCACCGCGGTCTCGACGACATCTTCGATCCTGCGCTGCGCAGCTCGATCGGTGAGCTCATCGAGGATGTGCGGCTGAACGGCGACGCGGCCGTCTGCCGGGCGCTCGCCCGCTTCGACCACATCGAACTCCGGCCCGATCAACTCCGTGTAGCCGCCGACGAGATCGATGCCGCCCGTGTGTCCCCCGCGGTCGACGCCGCCATCGACGACGCGATCGATCACCTGCGATCCTTCAACGAGCACCTGATGCGACGCGCCTCCGACTGGTCGTTCGAGAGCGAACCCGGCCTGGTGGTCGGCGAGAAGGTCTCGCCGATCGCTTCGGTGGGTTTGTTCGTACCGAGCGGCAAGGCGTCGTATCCGAGTGTGGCGTACCAGCTCGGGGTGCCCGCCGTGGTGGCCGGCGTCGCGCAGATCGCACTCGTCGTGCCGCCGGTGCCGGGCGGCACCGGCGACGTGGATCCAGCGGTGCTCACCGTGTGCCGCAAGCTGGGCATCACACAGGTGTTCCGTGTGAACGGACCCGCGGGCATCGCAGCCCTCGGGTTCGGCACCGAATCGATCCCGAAGGTGCGCAAGGTGGTCGGCCCCGGCTCTCCGGCCGTCACGTGTGCACAGGTCGAGATGCAACGCCACGGCGTGGCCACGATGATGTTGCTCGGCCCTACCGAGAGCGTCGTGATCGCCGATGCCAGCGCCGACCCGGTGCTCGTCGCCGCCGATCTGCTGATCGAGGCCGAGCACGGCACCGACTCCGCAGTGGTGCTGATCACCACGTCGGTCGAGCTCGCCGATCAGGTGGATGCCGAACTCGAACGCCAACTGGCAACGCTGCCGACGATTCGCGCCGAGGCCGCTCGAGCCTCGCTGGGTGTCAACGGCGGCTGCGTCCTGGTCGACGACATTGCGGCCGCCGCCGACGTGTCCAACGCCTACGCGCCCGAACACCTGCAGCTCGCGGTCCACGAGTCAGAGGTCGATGCGACCCTGGCACAGCTCACGGACGCCGGCGAGATCCTCATCGGGCAGCACACGCCGTTCAGCGCCGCCAACTTCGTCATCGGTTGTCCGGCATCGCTGCCGACGAGCGGGTTCGCGCAGGTGTCGTCGGGCATCACGGCCGACACGTTCCTGAAGCGCACTGCCGTGGCGCGAGCCGACGGCCGGGCCCTGTCACGGATGTCGGCCTCGATCCTCGCCCTCGCCGACCACGAGGGCTTCCCCGCCCACGGCAACGCGATCCGCGAACGTCAGCGGCGCTGAACCCGGCCGCGGACCAGGTGCGTCACGCTGCCGATCAGCGGCCCCGATCGCGTCG
>JAYUSX010000065.1:0-15239 GCA_043755475.1 Actinomycetota bacterium | reverse complement strand
GTCGAGGTCGTCGATCGTGGTCTCGAGTGCGGCGACCATGTCATCGGTCACCGACGACAGGCCCGGCTGCAACTTGCCCCGGTTCTCGGGCAGGGTGGCAAGCTCGGCCATCAGCACGTACAGGTCGCGCATGATCGGTACCAGGAGCGCATCGACCGCCGAACCGTTGCCCGCGTGAGCCCGTGCCAGACCGAGCACCGCCTGGGCCTCGTCGACGGTGCCGTAGGCCGACGGGAGCTCGCTGTCCTTCGCGACCCGGCCGCCGTAGAACAAGCCGGTGGAGCCGTCGTCGCCGGCCTTGGTGTAGATGCGGTCACGAGGCATCCGGGCACGGTATCGACCGGTCGGGCAGGGTGAGAGGTCGGACACCCGAGTTCGCCGCGCGTCACGTCGTGAGAGGCGAGGCGCTCACCCGTGCCCTGCCCACGGCGACCCGGGCGGACCTCGACCGAATCGTTGGTCGTAGGACCACTTCTCACACAGCTCTTACCTGCCGCGATGTGTTTGCGTCCGCAACCTCTGCCATCATCGTGACCACCCTGGCCGGGACCGATCCGTGGTCCACCGGTGGCCGACCCGGTCGCCCACCGCTCGGGGCCACAGATCGAGGAGCACCCGTTGAGTCGAACGAAGAAGATCGTCCTTGGCCTCGCCGTCCTCGCCGCGCTCGGCGTGCTCGGTGGCTACGGCTACATCCTGTTCGTCAAGGACGACGCCCCGCAGGCCTTCGATTCGGGCGACCTCGCCGACGCGCTCGGGGCCACCACCACGGTCGAGGCAATCGAGCCCGCCGCGACCTCCCCATCGTCCGAGGCGAGCACTGCAACGACCGACGCGCCCGCAGTCGCGACGTCCGCACCTTCGCCCGCGACCGACGGCGTCGACGGCGTCGACGGCGTGTGGAACATCACCGACGAGTCAGAACTCGGCTATCGCGTGAGCGAGGTGTTGGGCGGCATCGACACCGAGGGCGCGGGTCGCACCAACCAGGTCGCGGGCACGCTCACCCTCGACACCCTCGATGGCGCACAAGTCACGGCAGCCGAGTTCACGGTGCAGATGGCAACGGTCACCAGCGACAGCACCCGGCGCGACGGCCAGTTCCGCAACCGCATCATGAGCACCGACGAGTTCCCCACCTCGACGTTCGTGCTCACGTCGCCCATCGATTTCGGCACGGTCCCGGTCGAGGGCGAACAGATCACGGCGACAGCCACCGGCGACCTCACCTTGCGCGGCGTCACCAGGAGCGTCACGTTCGAGGTGACGGCCCAGTGGAACGGCGACCGCATCGGTGTGCTCGGGTCGATCCCGGTCCTGTTCTCCGACTACGAGATCCCCGACCCCTCCAACGGCATCGCGACCGTGAAGGACAACGGCCTACTCGAGTTCGTCCTCGTGTTCACCAAGGCCTGACCACCCACCCATCCGAGTCCCAGCCGCACGCCCGAGTCCCAGCCGCACGCCCGAGTCCCAGCGTGTCGAACCGAGTGCCACCCACACCCCGGGGTGGCGGCTGACACTCGGGGGCCGGGTCACACGTTGGGCTGCGACCGCGCCCACGCCGACGCGAGCGCCGCGTAGCGGCCTCCGAGCTCGACCAGCTCGTCGTGCGTGCCCACCTCGACCAGCTTGGCGTGATCGACCACGGCGATCCGATCGGCGCGGCGCACCGTCGACAGTCGATGGGCCACCACGATCACCGTGCGGCCGGTCATGAGGTGCTCGAGCGCCCGCTCGACCACCGCTTCGGTGCCCGGGTCGAGGTTGCTCGTCGCCTCGTCGAGCACCAGCACCGCGGGGTCGACCAGAGCGGCCCGAGCCAGCGAGATCAGTTGGCGCTCGCCGGCCGACAGCCGCGAGCCGCGCTCGCGCACCTCGGTCTCGAGCCCATCGGCGAACTCCTGGAAACGATCGAGTGCGCCGATCCGGTCGAGGGCCTGGGCCACCTCCGCGTCGGTCGCGCCAGGCCGGGCGATGCGAATGTTGTCGCAGATCGTCCCACCGAACAAGAAGCCCTCCTGCGGCACCACCACCACACGATCACGCAAGGAAGCCATCGACGCGAGCCTCAGGTCGATCTCGCCGAACGTGACGTATCCGACGGTGGGGTCGTACAAGCGGGCCAGCAACTTTGCAAGCGTGCTCTTGCCGGCACCGGTGGGGCCCACCAGCGCGAGCCGCTCGCCGGGTGCCACCTCGATCGACACATGAGACAGTGCCGATCGCTCCGCGCCGTCGTATCGAAACGTGAGATCGTGGGCGACGAGCGCGCCCCGCATGGGCAGCACCACGGGCTTCGGATGCTCCGCCACGTCGGGCTCGGCGTCGATCAGTCCGTAGAGCTTGTGCAGCGAGGCCGCTGCGGACTGCACGGTGTTGTACAGCTGCGACAGCTGCTGCACGGGCTCGAACAGGTTCGACAGCAACAAGACGAACGCCGCCACGGTGCCCACCGTGATGCTGCCCTGGTGCGACAGCCAACCGCCCACACCGACCACGAGCGCCACTGCGAACACGCCCACCCATTCGACCAACCCGAAGTACCACACGCTGACCCTGACGCTGTGCAGGTGCGAGTCGTAGAGGGCTCGATTGGTGCCGATGAACCGTCGGATCTGCTCGTCCTGCCGGTCGTACGCCTGGATGACGCGAACGCCGGCGATGCTCTCCTGCAGCGATGACAGGTTGTGCCCCACCTTTTCGCGCACGTCGAGATACGCCGCGTTCGATTGCCGTTGGAACCGCACCGACGCGACCACGAGGATCGGAAGCACGACGAGCACGACGAGGGTCAGCTCCCAACTGATCACCGCCAACACCACCAGGGTGATCGCCAGCAGGAGCCCGGCCTGGACGAACTGCAGGAGCCCCCACTGGATGAGCTCGCTCATGCTCTCGATGTCGGCGGTCATGCGCCCCACGAGCACGCCGGCCTTGTTGCGGTCGAAGAAGGCCATCGATTGGGCCTGCAGCCGATCGAACACGCGCACCCGCAGGTCGCGCAAGAAGCCCTCACCGGCGTTGTTGATGGCCAGGTACTGCTGTCGGCCGACGATGTAGTTCACGACGACGACCACGAGGAACGCGACGATCGCAGTGTTCAACGCCATGGCGTTCTTCTTCTCCAGGCCCTCGTCGTAGGCGTACTTCACCAGCAACGGACCAGCAACCGTGCAGATCGTGGAGACCGTGACGAAGCCGACGGCCAAGTAGATGAACCGCTTGTACGGCTCGGCGAACTCGATGGACCGACGCAGGACGCGACTGGTCTCGCTGCGGTCGAGACGATCCTCGTCGCTGATCGCGCCCCCGGCCCACATGTCAGTCGCCCACCGTGTCGCGAGCCAGCGCGGCGATCGATCGGCTCTCGTCCTCTGCCGCTTCGGCTGCCTCGCGCTCCTCTTCGCTCAGCGCGGCGAGCACTTCGCGATAGCGCTCGTTCGTGGCCAGCAACTCGTCGTGCGTCCCCGATGCCGCCACGGTGCCGTCGTCGACGAGCACCACGTTGTCGGCGAGGGCGATGGTGCCGGGCCGGTGTGCGATCACGATCGTGGTGCGGCCCTCCATCACCGTGGCCATCGCGTCACGGATCTCGTGCTCCTTCGACGGGTCGACCGCACTGGTGGCGTCGTCGAGCACGAGCACCCGAGGATCGGCCAGGATCGCGCGAGCGATCGCGATCCGCTGGCGCTGGCCGCCGCTCAGCGAGAACCCACGCTCTCCGATCACCGTGGCGTACCCGTCGGGCAGACGCATCACGAAGTCGTGCGCACCCGCCAACGCGGCGGCCCGCTCGACGTCGGCCTGGTCGGCATCGGGCCTGGCGAAGGCGATGTTGCCGAAGACGGAGTCGTTGAAGAGGAACGTGTCCTCGAACACGATGCCGACCGAGTGCCGCAACTCGGTGAGGCGCAGGTCGCGCACGTCGACACCGTCGATCTGCACCTTGCCGTCCTGCACGTCGTAGAACCGTGTGAGCAACCTGGCGACCGTGCTCTTGCCACTGCCCGTCGCGCCGACCAGTGCCACCGACTCGCCTGCTGCGATCGTCAGATCGAAGCCACGCAGCACCGGGTTCGCCGGGTCGTAGCCGAAGGTGACGTGGCGGAAGCGCACGCTGCCGAGCGGACCCTCATGGGGCAGCGATCGAGGCTTCGGCGGTTCGGCCACCTCGGGAACGGTCGCCAGCACCTCGTTCACCCGCAGCAGCGCTGCCGCCGCGCGCTGTCCGAAGGCGACGGTCATGCCGAGGTTCCGAAGCGGGAAGATCAACAGCGCGATGTACTGCATGAACTCGAGCATCTGGCCTCGAGTCATTGCGCCGTCCAGCACTCGATGACCACCGATCCCGAGCACGGCGATCAACCCGATGTTCGGCAGCAGGTCGAGCGCAGGAAGGAACTTGCTGCGGATGCGAGCCGATTCGAGCGACTCACGACGGATGTCGTCGGCCTCGACTCGAAGCTTGGCCGCCTGCACCCCTTCGGCGCCGAAGCCCTTCAGCACCCTGACGCCGCTGACGCTCTCCTCCACCACGGTCGCAAGTTGCGCCTGCTCGGCCTGCACCGCCAGCACCGCGGGATGGATGCTGCGCGAGAACCGCACCGCCAACAGGTTCACCACCGGCAACGGAGCGAGCGCAACGAGCGCGAGCAGCGGCTGTGAGGTGAACAGCACCACCACGACCGCGATCACCATCGCCAGGTTCGAGGCGGTGATCGGGATCATCACCACGAACCCTTGGATCTGCTGGAGATCGCTCGACGCGCGGCTCATCAGCTGACCGGTCTGGGTGTGATCGTGAAAGCCGACGTGCAGCTTCATGATGTGTGCGAACAACTGCTCGCGCAGTCGCGTCTCGGTGAGGCGACTCTCGCGGAACGCGATCCAGCGGCGCCACCCCGAGAACACGCCGGCGATGACGGCGACGACCGCGATCAGCCCCGACCAGAACCACAGCGAGTCGCGGCCGATCACACCTTTGTCGACCGCAAGCCTGGTGAGCCGTGGCACCGTCACCTTGCCGGCGCTCCACAGCAGACCGACGACCATGCCGGCGATCAGCCCTCTGCGCTGCTCGCGCAACACCCGACGAAGCAACGGCCAGCCAGAAGTGGGGCGGGCGGGTTCCATCAGGATCGACTCTACGCATCAGGCTCGACCAAGGATCGGTCCGGGGGTGGGTGGGCGTACCATCGACCCATGGACCTGTTGGCGTGGATCATCATCGGTTTCGTGGCCGGAGCAATCGCCCGGTGGATCGTGAAGGACGACCGCAGCGGCTGCCTCTACACGATCGGGGTCGGCATCCTCGGCGCCCTGATCGGTGGTGGACTGATGCGGGCAGCAGGCATCGACAACGACGACGCCGAGTTCCTCGCCTCGGTCGGCACCGCGATCGTCGGGGCGATCCTGCTGTTGCTCGTGCTGCAAGCCCTGGGGGGCTCCCGTCGCAAGCGCTAGCCCGCACCGACCTACGATCGGCGCCATGACCGCACTCGAAGACCGACCAGAGACCAGCCCGTTCCTGCAGGGTGTGTTCGCCCCGGTGACCGACGAGTTGGACGTGGACGATCTCCCCGTGACCGGACAGATCCCGGCGCAGCTGTCGGGCGTGTACATGCGCAACGGCGCCAACCCGCAGTTCGCGCCGACCGGGCGCTATCACTGGTTCGACGGCGACGGCATGGTGCACGCCGTGTATCTCGACGGCGGCACGGCCCGTTACAAGAACCGTTGGGTGGAGACGCCCGGATTGCTTCACGAGCGAGAGGTCGGCCACGGGCTGTTCGGCGGCATCCTCAACTTCGTGTTCCCGCCCGAGGAACTGATGGCCGAGTGCGGGGTGTTCAAGAACGCGGCCAACACCAACATCGTCACCCACGCCGGCCAGTACCTCGCGCTGTGGGAGGGCGGATTCCCGAGCCGGATCACCCGTGAGCTCGAGTCACAGGGGCTGTGGGACTACCACGGCAAGCTCCAAGGGGCGATGACCGCGCACCCGAAATGGTGCCCCGAGACCGGCGAGCTGATCTTCATCGGCTACGACCCGGTCGCGGGCCCGCCGTTCCTGCGTCACCACGTGGTCGACGCGAACGGAGTGCTGACCCATTCGAGCGAGATCGACCTGCCCCGGGGCGTGATGATGCACGACTTCCTCACCACCCGTCATCATTCGTTGTTCTTCGACCTCCCCGCCGTGGTGGCGGCAACGATGGCCGGCGAGTCGATGTGGCAACCGCAGCACGGTGCGCGCATCGGCGTCATGCCACGCCACGGGGATGGCACCCAGGTGCGATGGTTCGAGATCGACCCCTGCTTCGTCTTCCACTTCCTCAACGCATGGGAGGACGGCGACGTGATCACGGCGTACGGCTGCCGCATGCCGGGCATCGACCTCGACTTCGAAGCAGGAGGCGACGACAGCCTCGCCGCACCGAAGGGCATGGGTCTCGCCAAGTGGACGATCGACCTCGCTGCAGGCACCTGCCGCGAGGAGTTGGTGCACGACCTGCGCAGCGACTTCCCCCGCCTGCACGACGACCGCCTCGGCCTGCCGAACCGCTGGGGATACGCGTCGGCCACGCTCGACGGCCCGATGCAGATCGGGTTCAACGGGATCGTGCGCTACGACCTCCAGACCGGCGCCGACCTCACGTTCGCCTTCGGTGAGGGAACCGTGATCGGTGAGGCCGTGTTCGCCGCCGACACCGAGGGATCCGACGAGAACGACGGATGGCTGATGGTGTACGCGACCGACAAGGCCACCGAGCGAACCGATTTCTGCATCATCGACGCCCGCGACATCGCAGCCGGCCCGATCGCCCGCGTCCACCTGCCCCAGCGCGTGCCGGCCGGCTTCCACGGCAACTGGATGCCGAGCTGACGTCTGATTCACCTCTGACTCGACCCTGATTCGACGTCTGACCGAGCCCTGATTCGACCGGGTGCAGCGCAGGCTGCGCCCGGACATCGGGGCCATCGATCAGGAGAGCAGGTCGCGCACCCGGTCCTTGGGGCGGCCGATGATGGCCTTGCGAGCGGTCACGACCACCGGGCGCTGGAGCAGTTGCTTGTGCTTCACCAGCAGCGCGACCACCTGTTCCGGCGTGGCCGCGTCGGCCTCGGTGAGGCCGAGTTTGGTCCACATGCTGTCTCGGCGAACCAGGTCGGTGACCGGATCCTCGAGTTTGGCGATGATCGCCTCGAGGGTCGCCGCGTCGGGTGGGGTCTTGATGTAGAGGACGATCTCGGCGTCGACACCCAGTTCCTCAGCAATGCGCACGGCATTGACGGAGGAGTTTCAATTCGGGTTGTGGTAGATGGTGACCGTGGCCATGCCGCTCATCGTAGAGCGGCCGCCCGTGTCACACCCAGGTCGTAGGGTCGGTCGTGCCTCCCCCAAGCATCCGGGCGCCATGCGTTTTCGCACGGCGCCGTCCTTGGAGGTCGCCCGTGTTCAGCAACCCTGCTCATCGCCATCTGCCGCGCGTCCCTCGTGCCCACATCGATCCGATCGGCTCCGCCAGCGAAGCGCTCGCCCTGGTGTCCCTCGCGATCGATCACCCGCTGCGCCACGAGACCGTGGTGATCGTGCTCGACGACGATCGCCTCGGCAACGTGATCACCGTGGTGGGCGACACCCAGCACGCCGATCTGTGCACGATCGTCGAGACGTTCTGCCTCGCCGCGTGCGGCACCACTGGCTCGGCCCTGGTCGTCGCCACCGTCCGACCCGAAGGCGCCACCCGTCCGGGCGACGTCGACACCTGGCTGGAAGCCAGCGCGTTGGCCGACACGTTCGACGTCGTCCTGCTCGAGTGGTTCATCATCGGTCCGGCCGGACCGGAGTGCCCGCGCGATCTGATCGGCGAGCTCGAGCGATGGTGAGCCGTGCCTCTGGCCGGTCAACATTCGGCGCGTCGCTGCGCCGGGCTCAGCCGCAACCCCGCGGCGCGCAGGCGACGCAGCAGCTCCCGGCTGGGTGTCGGCACGGCGCCTCCGGTCACCATCTGGTCGTAGTACTCCTCGGGCACGTCGTAGTGGTCGCCATGAAAACCGCGGCGCGGGATGCCCTGCCTCTCGGCGAACTCGTGCAGCTCGTCCAGGCTCGCATCGCTCACCAAATGGCTCCACTTGCGGCCGTGCAGTGGCCAGCGTGGTTCGTCGATCAGCACCGTCACGCGCTCAGGCTCACACGGATCGAACCCTGCTGTCATCTCTGGCCACATCCATCCAGCGACGTCACCTACCCTCAGATCCGTGACGTCACCCGAGGTCGAGCTCCGCCGCGTCTGGCAGCGAGCCGTCGACCGCGACCACGATCGGGTGCTCGATTCGCTGTTGGAACGTCATCGCGAACCGCACCGCCGCTACCACACCGCCACGCACGTGATGTGGGTGTGCCGCCACGTCGACCAGCTCGCGCTCGCGCACCCCGTGCCCGACCTCGATGTCGTCCGCGTCGCCGCGCTGTTCCACGACGCCGTGTACGACCCTCGCTCCACCACGAACGAGACCGACAGCGCAACACTGGCCGAGGCTCGACTCGACGAACTCGGCTGGTCGGCCGACCGTCGGGAAGAGGTGCGCCGGCTGATCGAGCTGACGGCTGGCCACGTGGTCGACCCAGCCGACGATGCGGGCGCAGTGCTGATCGATGCCGACCTCGCCATCCTCGGGTCGAGCCCCAACGAGTACCAGCACTACGCCACGGCGGTGCGAGCGGAGTACACCCACGTCGATGATGTTGCGTGGCGCACCGGCAGGGCACGTGTGCTGCAGCACTTCCTCGATCACGAGGCGATCTTCGCGACAGCGACGATGCGCGCCGCACGGGAAACGACGGCGAGGGCGAACCTCACGGCAGAACTGGCGGGCCTGCACGACCGGCCCGTTGTCTGACGGTCCGTGGTCTGACGGTCCGCTCTCCGACGGCCTGGCGGGTCGTCAGTGGTGACAGCCGCAGCTGCTGCCACACACGCCACCGCGTGCAGCGGGCGCAGGAGCTGATGCCGCCGGACCACCGGACGCACCCACGCTCGCGAACACCGAGAGCAGGCGGACGGAGTCGACATGGCCCGAGGTGCACTCCGCCGGTGCGCTCGACTCGCTCATCGGGCGACGCAACTCGAAGGTCTCGTCACAGGTGCGGCAGCGGTACTCGTAGAGCGGCATCGCTCGTCACTCTACCGAACGCTCTGATCGAGGACAGGGCCAGATGCTGCCGATCCTGACAGAGCGCTGCGTACCTGGTTGACTGTCGAGGTGACCGAGATCCAGACCCTGCCGGCGCGAACCGCTCCCGACCTCGACACCGAACACGTCCCGCAGACGGGCGAGCCGGTGGCCGCCCACATCGTGAAGACGAAGAAGGGCGAGAACGCTGCCGCCAAGGTGTTGGAGGCCCGCATCTACGGCACACCGCTCGAGGCCCTGTGCGGCCATGTGTGGGTGCCATCTCGCGACCCGAAGCAACTGCCGGTGTGCGAGGAGTGCAAGTCGATCTACGAGACGTATCGCATGTTCAACGACGGGCTGAACGACCGTCCGAACGAGTGACCAGCGCACCCGGCACGCACGAGCCCACCAGCACGACCAGCACGACCAGCAACAGCACGAGGGGAACCAACATGATCATCATCAGCGGCGTCATCTCCATCCCGCCCGAGAAGCGAGCGGCCTGCATCGAGGCGTCGATCCCGCTCCAGCGGGCCACCCGCGACGACGAGCCGGGTTGCAGCGCGTACGTGTTCAGCGCCGATCCGTGCGACCCGGGGGCGATCGCCGTCTACGAGCTGTGGGACGACGCACCCTCGTTGGCGGCCCATTTCCTCCACCAGAACTACTTCAACATGCGCGACATGTTCGGGCAGCACGGCATTACCGGAGCGGTGACCCACAAGTACCGCATCGACGCCGTCGCCACCGTGTACAACGCGGATCGCATCGCCACCACCGACTTCGACTGACCGCCGGCACCGTTCCGAGTTCCGTGAGCGACAGCCGACCGAGCAACGGCCTGCGCATCCGCGAGGCCGCTCGCGCGCTCATCGTCGATCCTGACGACCGGGTGCTGCTGGTGAGGTTCGAGTTCCCGGCGGGTACCAGGTGGGCGTTGCCCGGCGGCGGGATCGAGCCCGGCGAGTCGCCGGTGGAGGCGGTCCGACGGGAGCTCGTGGAGGAGGTCGGTCTCCACCAGGCCGACGTCGGTCCGCACATCTGGACGCGCCTGCACATCATCCCGTTCCTGAACGGGCGTTGGGACGGCCAGCGCGAGCAGATCCACCTCGTCCGGAGTCCGCGGTTCGAACCTGCACCGGCCCTGACCTGGCACGAGCTGAACGCGGAGTACGTCTTCGAACTGCGCTGGTGGTCGGCCGACGAGATCCGTGACGCCGCCACCGTGTTCGTGCCGCGCACACTCCACGAACACCTGCTGCCCGTGTTGGCTGGCGAACTCCCGGCAACGCCGCTCGACGTCGACGTCTGACCTCGACGCCAGCTCCCCGAACGCTGGAGCGAGAGTGGCGGCGAGCCGGCGGCTCATCGTCTGGCAATCTGGGGAGATGCTGTTCACTGCGGAGGCGTGGCCGGGGCTGGCCGATGGGTCGATCACGCTCACGTTTCGCACCTGGACCAAACCGCAGGCTCGTCTCGGTGGCCGGTACCGGGTCGCCGGCATGCTGTTGGAGGCCACCGAGGTGTGTCAGGTTCGAGCCGGCGATGTCACCGACGCCGATGCCGTTCGAGCCGGCGCGTGCGACGCAGCCTCGCTCCTCGCCCGCATGAAGGTGACCGATCCCGAACAACTGGTGTGGCGAGTGCAGCTGCGATACCTGGGCGCCGACGATCGCACGGTGCGACGCGAGGACGATGCGCTCGAACCGGCGCAGATCGATGAGCTGAAGACCCGACTCGATCGAATGGACCGTCGATCGGGCACACCATGGACCCGGCAGACACTGCGCCTCATCGAGCGCTACCCGGGCATCGTGTCGACCGCGCTGGCGCGCCGGGTGGGCAAGGAGCGGATGGCATTCAAGACCGACGTGCGCAAGCTGAAGGAGCTCGGCCTGACGGAGAGCCTCGACGTCGGCTATCGACTGTCGCCCCGCGGCGAGGCCGTCGTGAAGGCCTTGGGTTGAGCGATCGAGTCGACCGCTCGGCCCGTGCCCTCGCGATCGCCGACACGCATCTCGGCGACGGCCAAGCGGTGCGTTTGCTCGACCGGTTGGGCTCGCTCGTCGACGGCATCGACGTGATCCTGCATGCGGGCGACATCACCGACGTCTCGGTGCTCGATGAGCTCGCCGCGATCGCGCCCGTGTACGCCGTGCTGGGTAACAACGATCACGGTCTCGATCTGCCCGAGCGGTTCGAGCGGCGGATCGGCGGGCGGAACGTAGCGATGGTACACGACAGCGGTCCGTCCGCCGGCCGAGCGGAGCGACTGCGGAGGTGGTTCCCGCACGCCGATCTCGTCCTGTTCGGCCACTCCCACGTCCCTTGGCACGAGACGCACGTGAATGGCGACGGTCACGTGCAACACCATGTGAACCCAGGCTCGGCGATGCAACGCCGCAGTCAGCCTCGGTGCACGATCGCGATCATCACGCTCTCGGAGTCAGGGATCCACGTCGAGTTCGTCGCAGTGGCGTGACGGCCACAGCGCCTCACCCGGCGACGGCGGTCTGACCTGCTGGCTCCATCTCGAGCGCCAGACGCCGCTCGTGAACCTTGGCCTGACCGTGGCGAACCGCGAGCACTCCGCCGATGATCGCGATCGCCCCGACCACGACGTAGGTGGGCCACGGCAGCGCCCTGCCTGCGGCGAAGATGTAGACGTCGGGAGCCAGGAAGGTCGCGAGCGCCACCGCTCCCCATGGCACGGCAGCTCGGGTGCGCCCGTCGACCAGCGCGCCCAGCAACCGGGCGCTCGCCAACGAGTACGGCGCCGATGAACCCAAGTCGACCGCTGCGTAGTGCCACGGGTTGACTCCGTAGCCCTGCAGCCAGGCACCGACCGCGGCGATACGCGCCACGCTCCAGGTCATCACGACGAGGAACCACATCAGTTCCAGGCGATCGCGGCGTCCTTCGGTCACGGCGGGTCACCCTACGACGATCCGCACGGTCACAGTGGGCACACTCACCTGGTGGATAGCGTGGTCGGACGTGCCCACCTTGCGCTCAGAGCGCCACCCCCGGCTCGCACGCCTGAGCGTCTCCGACGTCTCGGCGTGTCGTGCCATCCACGGGCTCACCGCCAGCGGGATCCTCGCCGGCATGCTCGCGATCATCGCTGTTCTCGACGGGTCACCTCGTGCTGCGGTGTTGCTGCTGTTGCTCGCCCAGGTGATCGACGGGATCGACGGGCCGCTGGCGCGGCACTACGACATCCGCGCCGTGATCCCGAAGTACGACGGGTACATCCTCGATCTCGTGATCGACTTCGTCACCTGCGTGCTGGTGCCGGCCGTGTTCGCGTGGCAGTTCCTCGTCGTCGGGCACAACGCCTTCGGCGAGGTCGCGATCGCGCTGATGCTCACCACGTCGGCGATGTGGTTCAGTCGCACCGACATGATGACCGACGATCATTGGTTCCGGGGCTTCCCTGGCGTGTGGAACCTCGTGGTGCCCACGCTGTGGCTGCTCGATGCCCCTCAGGGCGTCGCCGTTGCAGTGCTCCTCGTTCTGTCGGTGCTGTCGATGACCGATGTGCAGTTCGCCCACCCGGTGCAGGCCGAACAGTGGCGGCGCGCCAACATCGGGTTCCTCGGCATCTGGATGACCACGATGTTCGCACTCACGCTCGAGTGGCCCTACCGTCACACGATCGGCGACATCGCTCTGCTGGCAGGGCCGTCATGGATCGCCGTGTCGACCGTGATGCGCATCCGCAGTCAACGATCGCTGCGGCTCAGCTGACCGGGTTCTCCCGGCCGCACCGGGCCCGGCGCGGCGGTGCGACTTCGCCCACGGGGCCGTCCTCAGCTACGACTACACCGTGACCGATCACACCCACGCCGCACCGAAGCCGCTCCGCGAGGAGCGCCAGCCGCCGCGCGAGGGCGTGGAGGAGGTCGCTCCGGGAATTCTCCGCCTGCAGTTGCCGATCTCGCTGCCAGGCCTCGGTCACGTGAACTGCTACGCGATGGAGGACAGCCGAGGGATCACCCTCGTCGACCCCGGCCTGCCCGGACCGCGCACCTGGCGCGAACTGCAGCGGATCATGAAGAGCGGCGGTCTGGCGATCGATCGAGTTCACTCGGTGGTGGTCACGCACTCCCACCCCGATCACTTCGGCCAGGCCGGCCAGTTCAAGAAGCGGTTCGGCGCCGAGGTGATCACGCACCGGTCGTTCCGCACGTTCCTCGATCCCGAGGCCGAAGACCAGGAGACCGCCGACGACCTGGAGATCATCGACCGGCCGGTGAAGGCACAGGTGGAAGCCCTCCAAGGCCAAGACCTTCGCCGCGGTCCGTTCGCGAAGCACACGCCGTGGGGTGGCGATCCGTTCTCGATGCCGCGCAGCCGCCGGCTGCGATACTGGGCCATGCGCAAGGCGGCCGGGCGATTCGTCACGACACCGTCGCCGACGCGTCGGGTGGAAGACGCACAAGTGCTCGAGCTCGGCGGCCGGGAGTGGGTCGCAGTGCACACGCCTGGCCACACGATCGACCACCTGTGCCTCTACGACCCCGTCGGGGGCGTGATGATCAGCGGCGATCACGTGCTGCCCACGATCACCCCTCACATCTCCGGTCTGGGGACGACGATCGACCCGCTGAAGGATTTCTTCGACAGCCTCGATCTGATGAAGACCTTCGACCAGGTGACCACGGTGTTGCCCGCTCACGGACTGGAGTTCGGCGATCTGGCCGGCCGGGCCGAAGACATCAAGCGGCATCATCACGAACGACTCGAGAAGCTGCGCACCGCGTCGGGAGAGCTCGGTCAGGGCACCGTGCAGGAGTACATGCGGGTGTTGTTCCAGGAACGCTCGTGGGGTTCGATGGCAGAGAGCGAGACCTACGCCCATCTCGAGCACCTCCGCCTGATCGGCGAGGCCCAGGTGGACGAGAGCGGCGAGCAGCTGCGGTACAGCCTCGGCTGAGGCTGACCACCACCCCATCCGAGTACCACGCGCCACTCCGGGGTGGCGGCTGGTCCTCGGTTCGACGCTGTGGGACTCGATTGGTCGTGTGGGACTCGGGTTGAGGTGTCGTCAGCGGCCGGCGAGGGCGGCCACGACGGGGGCGAAGCCGTCCACGTCGCGCACGGTCACGTGGCTCACACCGATCTGTGCGCGCAGGCGTTCGAGCTTGTCGACCACCTGGTCCACCGAGCCCATCAGCACGAACGGAGTGTCCTCCAGCAGTTTGCGATCCATCGCGAATCGCTCCACCGCCGCATCGAGCTTCTCCGCACTGTCGTCGCCGACGTAGGTCGCCTGCACGAGGATCGAGCGCTCGATCACCGAGTCGCGGTCGCCTGCGGCCTCGGTCAGCCAACGACTGCGCTCGGCGACGTGCTCGATCGCGAAGCCTCCGCCGTTGGGCACTCCCCCTTCGCCGTGATGCAGACCGGTGAACTGGAAGATGTCGGCGAAGCGAGCTGCCAACGCAACCACCCGACGACCATGACCCCCGATCAGGAACGGCACGCGATCGGCCGCCGGACGCACACCCAGCGACTCGAGCTCCACGTGGTGATGCTGGCCGTGGAACGAAGCTGCGCCCGTGTCGAGCAGCGAGCGCACCACCTCGAGCGACTCGCCGAACCGTGTGACGCGCTGTCCCGGGGCGCGCAGCTCGAGTCCGATCGCGTCGTGCTCGCTCTGCATGTACCCCGTGCCCCAGCCGAGCACGAGTCGCCCCGCGGTCAAGCGGTCGACCGTCGCCGCGGTGCGGGCAAGGAGCACCGGTTGATGGAACTCGTTGTTCAGCACCAACGGCCCGACCTTCAAGCGTTGTGTGGCCCCGGCGGCAACCATCAGCGGCACGAACGGATCGACTGCGCCGATGTGGTCGTAGCTGTACAGCTCGTCGTAGCCGAGTGCCTCCACGTTGCGGGCGAACGCAGGCAGCGCCTCGGCATCGTCGAACGGAGCGACCTGGATGGCGAAACGGAACGGACGGACCATCCCCCGACCGTACCCGCCACCGTCAACCCGCGATGAGAGATGAGTGGCCCTGCCGCACTCATCTCTCATCGCGGTCGGGGTTGCCGAG
>JAYUSX010000064.1:0-5857 GCA_043755475.1 Actinomycetota bacterium | reverse complement strand
CGTGGGGTTGGTGCTCCATCGCAGCCATCATCGTCGCGTGCGCCCTGGCGAGTCCCCGCGTCGTTGGGAGGCCAACGATGCGTTCCCCGTGGTGTTCGCCGGCGTGGTGATGCTCGGCTTTTCCATCGGGTTCAACGTCGCCGGTCTGGGCGTGCTCGTGCCGATCGGCGTGGGCATCACCGCCTACGGCGCCGCGTACGCACTCGTTCACGATGTGTACATCCACCGACGGTTGCCGTTGTTCGGCGAACGCACGGTGCCCGTGTTCGAACGGCTGGCCATCGCCCATCGGCGACACCACGACCGCAACGGGGCACCCTATGGAATGTTGGCGCCCATCTGGTCCCGCGAGGTCGAGGGAGCCAACGGGTCGCAGCCGTCCCACGAACCGGTCGACGCGTAGGGCTCGAACCGGGCGAAGAGCTCTTCGCCGTACCAGTTCTCCTGACGCGTGCGGCGAACCACCTCGCGGTGCGTCGGCATACCGGTGGCATAGGTGCGTGCCGCGGCGAGATCGCGCCAGAGGCTGAACGTGCCCAGCCGACCCAGCGGCGCTTCACCGATGCCCACCACCGCCAGCAACCCGTCAGCCTGCAGCATCTCGTCGCTCACCGGCCGGCCAGCGGCGCGGAACGATCGCCACGACCGAAGGTGCACGTCTGCCCGGGTGATGATCGCGACCGGCCCGCCGTCGCCTGAGCCAGGTCGCAGCTCCTGGGTCACCTGCACACCGCGCCACGACCCGTGACCCCCCGCGGCGCGGAGCCGGACGTGCCACGACTCGTCGGCGTCGGCCCAGCGGCTGGCCATGCGCGCGTGGAATGCGTCGAGTGACGCCTCGTCGTCCCAGATCGCGAACATCGCCGTGCGGCCGAGGTCGGCGCCTGGGCCCGTGCTCGCGCCAGAACCGGTGCCGAGCAGGCGCCAGAACCGCAGACCCGGGACCGATCGCAACAGCCGGCGGTCGGTGCCGAGCCGGGCAAGGGCGCGCACGGGGTTCCCGACGGTCACCAGATGAAACGACCCGACACCCGTTCCTTCGTCCTGCACGCCTGCCAGCATGTCAGCCATGGAACGAACTCGCGCTGGCCAGCCAATCGCAGGACGGCCGTCTCTGTGCCCGTCGCCTCGACGATGGCGGTGACCATGGTCGCTGCGGCGGTCGCGGCATTCGGCTACGTGCTCGGCTCTGTCCCGATCGCGGGGTGGGTGGCAGCACGGCGGGCAGGCGTCGACCTGCGCGAGGTCGGCGATCGCAACCCCGGGTACTGGAACGCGAAGCAGCAGATCGGTTGGCGCGGCGCCGTGCCGGTGTTCGCCGGCGACGTCGCCAAGGGTGCTCTCGCGGCCGGATTTGGGCTCCTCGTCGCGCGCGGGAGCGACGAGTGGTGGATCGGGTACGTCGGCGGGTTCGCGGCGATGGTAGGCCACGCCTGGCCGGTGTTCGCGCGCTTCCGCGGCGGGCGAAGTGTGCTCGCCTTCGTCGGCGCCGCATGCGTTCTGTCTCCGGTCACCGCGCTGATCAGCATCGCCCTCACCCTCGCGATCACGGCTGTCCGAGGATTCACCTGGGGTGCGCGCGTCGGCGTGTTCGCATT
The DNA here is from genome assembly GCA_043755475.1 of Actinomycetota bacterium. Classification (GTDB taxonomy): domain Bacteria; phylum Actinomycetota; class Acidimicrobiia; order Acidimicrobiales; family Ilumatobacteraceae; genus VFMC01. Next base: position 4,259 of record JAYUSX010000064.1, on the reverse strand, counting down.
CCCTGTCGTTCAGCTCGTGGTCGACGGCCCGTACCGCACCGCGGCGACGGGGTGTCTGATGACGCTCATCGGGGTGCGGTTCGCGAGAGCAGCGATCGAATCACGAGCCGATCGTCGTGCCCTGCCTCACGAACAGCCGCCTCACGGATGGCCGCCTCACGGATAGACACGGCCTCGCCACGGCTGGCGGGGTCGAGCGATGCCGCGAACCAGGGCGGCGACAGCGATCGGATCGGCGGCCGGAGACAACCAGTAGGCAGCTCCACGTCTGCCATACGCAGTCCTCGTCCCGACCAGCGTGCCGATGCGCACGGCGAGCAGCGCAACGTCGAAGATGTCGCCGCGGCGGGCGAGCAGCCGCGGCAACGGCAGCGCCTGGGCGGCCAGCACCACGGCCAGATCGAACAGCTGGCGGTACCACGGCTCCACCCCCGGCAGCGCCAGCGAGCGCGCCCATCCTCGGAACGTGCTGGGACCGTCGGGATACATCTCGGTGGTCAACAGGTCGGCCCCGTCGAGCATCGTCACCTGCCAGCCCCGACCGGCCAGATGACGGACCAACGCCACGTCCTCCACGACGTGGTTGCCCACGGGCTGCATCCCGCCGGCGCGCAGGAACGGCACCCGGGGAAACGCCATGCACTGACCGTTGGCGACCTGTCTGTTGGCGGGCACCCGACCGCGCGCCCCGGGCGGGCCGAATCGGTAGACCAGCGTGCTGAGCAACGCTGGGTGCAACCATGCGGCTCCGGGCGTCGGGCACTCGAACCGTCCGGCGATCGACACGAACTGCAGGCCGTCGGCAAGGGCCCGGTTCACCAACGTGCGCGGCAGTGCGGGGTCGGGACGGGTGTCGGCGTCGAGGACGACGATCCACTCGCCTCGTGCCGCGCGCACTCCTTGATGGACAGCCCACGCCTTGCCCGCCCATCCGTGCGGCAACGCCGCGCCGGGCACCACCTCCGCACCGGCAGCGACGGCGATGGCCGCGGTGTCATCGGTGCTCTGGTCGTCGACCACCACCACCTCGGTCACGCCCGGAGCTCCCTCCAACGCGGCGAGCAGGGGCCCGATGCGGGCCGCTTCGTCTCGTGCCGGTACGACCACGCTGATCGTCGGCATGGCGATGCCCGCTCCGGCCAGATCGTCGGCAGCCACCATGTCGCCGGAATGCAACGGCGGTCGGCGACGCGCGGCGCGGATGATGCGACCGAGCGCGACCCCGGCCAGCACCGCACGGATCGCCGTGGCGACGGTCGGTCGGGGCAGCCGTTTCGCCAGGCTCGACGAGAGCGATCCGATGGGCATCAGCACGCTCGGGGTAACGATCTCGCCGACGGGAACATCGATCTCACCGAGCCTCAGCGGAGTCCGTGTTCGATCATGTCGTCCACGATACGAGCGCTGATGGTCACCAGAGGAAGCCCCCCACCGGGATGGCTGCTCCCGCCCACGAGGTAGAGGCCTCGCCGGGCGCCGCGATTGCGAGGACGGACGAACGCGGCACGACGCCCATTGGACGAACTGCCGTAGATCGCCCCGCCCGGTGAGCGATGTCGGCGCTCGAGATCGTCGGGGGTGAGCGTCTCGGTGAACAGCACGCGATCGCGCAGGTCCACACCGTGGCTCGCCAGCTGATCGAGCACGCGCGCCGTGCACGCCTCGCGATCGAACGATGCGCCTGCCGCGACGTTCACGAGCACGAACCAGTTCTCGTGTCCGACGGGCGATTGCGTCGCGTCGGTCACCGAACTGACGCAGGCGTAGATGGTCGGGTCGTCGGGGAACTCGCCATCGGCGATCTGGTCGAACTCGCGGCGTGAGTCGTCGCTGAACCAGACGTTGTGATGGGCGATGACGGCCGTGGCGCCGCGCACACCGGCGCAGATCACGAAGCCACTCGTCGACGGAGGGGCGCGGCGCACTCTCCGGAGTGCCCGCGCATCCGGCACCAGATCTCGGTAGAGGTGGGTGGCATCGGCGTTGGCCACCACGATGTCGGCGGCCACGGCGGTGCCATCGGCGAGCACGAGGCCCGTCACCCGGTCGCCCGCCGTCGTGATGGTGCGCACCTCGGCGCCGCAGACGATGCGGACGCCCGAACGTTCGGCCACCCGCACGAACCCATCGCGCAGAGCACCGAGACCACCCATCGGGTACCAGCAGCCGTACTCGTGCTCGACGTGTGCGATGCAACCCAGCGTGGCCGGCGCCCGGAACGGAGACGACCCGCTGTAGGTCGCATACCGACCGGCCCACTGCACCATCTCGGGGTCGCCTCCGAAGGCGCGGGTCGCGGCTGCATGCAGGCTGCGCAGAGGATCGATGTCGGTGAGGTCGCGCACCCGGCGCAACCGCTTGGCGAGCGACCACGGTCCGCTCATCGGCCCGGCGAAGAACGTGCGCTCGCTGACGTTCCAGATCGTGCGGCCGCGGTCGACGAACTCGCGGTAGCCAGCCACGTCGCACCCGTCGTCGGCCACCTCCACTCGACGACCGCTCCGCCACCGATACCGGAATTGCGGATCGAGACGCACCAACGGCACCTCGGCGGCGAGGGTGGTTCCGGCGCACCTGAACAGCTCGTCGTACAGGTGCGGCAAGGTGACGAGCGACGGGCCGATGTCGAACGTGAAGCCGTCTCGCTCCAGCACCGCGAGCTTGCCTCCGGGCACGGCGTTTCGTTCGTACACCGTGACCCCGTGGCCGCGGGCGCGCAAGCGGATGGCGACCGCCAGACCACCGATGCCGCCCCCCACGACCGCGATCTCCTGCGCCCGCGAGGGCCGTCGCTCAACTGCGGCGGGGCGCATGGACGTTCCAATGCCGCGACTGCCAGAGCCGCCGAGCGGCAGCGACCGAGATCGGAAGCATCGCCACACCGCCCACCGTGGCGACCAGCCGATCGCGGAAGAACGCTGCGAAGCCCAGCGTCTCCATGCCGGCCATCACCCCGTACTCGGCGACGAGGGTTCGATCGGGCGGCTGGTCAGCAGGAAGCGCGAGTTCGAGCGCGGCCATCACCACCACGCTCGTCGCCAGCCACCCGGCGTAGTTCGACATCGGCACGCCGCGGTAGCGACCGACCCGCGCCCATCGCCAGAAGCCCTCGCCCACCATCTGCGGGTCGAGGAACAGGTCCCATGCCGTCAACGCCGCCGCGCCGCATGCGATGCGCGTGGCGGGGGTGGACCGATGCCCGAGCGCGGCGTGAGCGGTCTCTCGAGCCGGCACCGCCATGGCGAACCAGGCGAGCGGCACGATCGCAGGCACACCGGCGATCTGAGGGCGCAGCGAACCCGTGTAGCGATAGGCACCGAACGGCTTTCCGGTGGCGGTGCCGATGTGCTCCACCACGCCGGTCACCGCGGCGACGCCGGTCGCTGCGATCGCGGCGCGGGGGGCTCCCCAGCGCCGAGCCGCAGCCGCGCTCGTGGTGGCGAACAGCCCCGACACCACGATGGTGCTCATCGCCCGCCGCACCGGTCCGCCGCGACGGGCAAGTGGCGTGACCACCATCCCCGCGATCGTGATCGCCGCCGGCGCCCACTCGGCCCACCGGCCGACCGATGTTCCGATCGATGTTCCGGTCGATGTTCCGGTCGCGCCCGGTGCGGGACGTCGCAACGGATCACGACCGGAGTGCTGTCCCGGCACGGTCATCTGCGTCGGGGGACCAGGAGCTTCGCGACGAGTGCCGCCTTCTCGGCCGTCGACACTCGAGCGCGGGAGCGGAACACGTCGTAGCCCTGCGCCTCGATCTTCACGAGGATGCGGCTGTACAGGTCGCGCGCCGCACCGATGCACCGGGCCGACTGAGGCGGCAGCATGCTGGTGCCCAGATCGGCCGATGCGTACAACGCCCGACATCGCTCGATCTCGAACTGCATGAGCGCCACGAATGCTGGTGTGGCCTGACGCTGCGACAGGTCGACACCGAAGCGACGAAGGTCCTCCTGCGGGATGTACTGGCGGCCGCGGTCGAGGTCTTCGGCGATGTCACGGAGGAAGTTCGTCAACTGGAACGCATTGCCCAGATCGCGAGCGTGTCGCAGCGCGTCTGGGTGGTGGGGCTCCAGGATCGGCAGCATCATCTCGCCGATCACCGCGGCCGAGCCGTCCATGTATCCCAGCAGGTCGTCCCAGGTGTCGTAGGTGGAGACGGTGAGGTCCATCGTCATCGAGCGCAGGAAGCGGTGAAAGCACTCCTGGTCGATGTCGAACGCCTTCACGGTGTGCACCACCGCCTTCAGCACCGG
>JAYUSX010000063.1:0-5868 GCA_043755475.1 Actinomycetota bacterium | reverse complement strand
ACTCGGGAACTGCGAGCGACTGGTCGCCCGCCCCGAGTTCACGACGTGGTTGGAGGATGCTGCTCATCGCGTCGTGTGATCGAGCGAGCCAGCATGTGCGCTCCGACAGGGGCGGTCACGAGTTGCAACGCCATCGCCAGGAGCAGCTTCGTCACGAGCGCTGACGAGTCGGACTGGAGCGCCGCTCCCACCGCGCAAGAGAGGACGCCGAGCGTGGCCGGTTTGGTCGCGGCGTGCATGCGCGAACGTGTGTCGCCCAGTCGGTGAAGGCCGACGCCGGCGATGACCGCCAGCGCTGCGCCGATCAGGAACAGGGCCGCGGTCGCGATGTCGACGACGATGCTCATCGGTCGGCACGCTCCAGGAATCGGGCGACGGTCACCGAGGTGAGAAACCCCAGCAGACCCAGCACCAGGGCAATGTCGATGAGGATGCCGTCGCCGAGGATGACGGCGCCGACGAAGAGGCCGGATTGGATGACCGAGGTGGCCATGTCGAGGGCAACCGCTCGATCCCCCGTGCTGCTCGAAGGGCGAACGGCACGCGCGACGGTGAGGACCGCAGCGAGGATGAGCAGCGCGAGCGCGACCTGTGACGTGCCGATCACGAGGCGCTCCCATCACGCGACGGCTCGACGTCGTGTCCGATCGCCGCCGTCGCACCCTTGGAGGGGAAGTCGACCGGCGTGGCAGCCGCCACGACCCGACGTTCGAGATCGAGGATCTGCTCCCGGAACGCAACCGGCTCGGCCCGGCCGAGAGCATGCACGCGCAGCACAAAGCCACGGTCGGTCTCGACGATGTCCACCGTCATGGTGCCCGGGGTGAGCGTGATCGAGTTCGAGACGATCACCGCGACCAGAGGCGACGTCGTGGTGAGGGCCACGTCGAACACCTCCGTGTGGATCCGGTCGGCGTTCGGCACGACCACGGCCACCGCGACGTTCCAACTGGAGACGACGAGATCGACGAACAGACGTCCACCGAATCGGAGCACGCCGAGCGGATGCACACGATGAGCCAGTCGAGCACCCCGATCGCCGGTGGGGAACAACACGTTCAACACCGCGATCATGAGCACGCCGGAGGCGACGTTGGCGACGTTGAGCTCACCCCACATCGCGACCCACACGATCAGCAGTGTGATGTTCCGGACGATCACGGGCCCAGCACCGCCTCGATGTAGACCGACGGGGCGACGAGTTGGGCTCCCGCGCCGACGCAATAGGCGTACAACGGCCCCGCCAGGGCGGCGATCGCGAGCGTTCCCCCGACCAGGACCACGGCCGAACCCGACATGAGCGGGTACCGGCGCAACAGCCCCCGACGTTCGGCATCGGCCGCCGGGTGCACCTCGCCCCAGAACACGCCGGTCCAGATCTTGGTCATCGACACGAGCGTGAGCAGGCTCGCCAGCAGTGCGACTCCGACGATGACGTAGCTCTTCCCATCGAACCCGGCTCGCACCAGCCCGTACTTCGCGAGGAACCCCGAGAACGGCGGGAGGCCGGCGAGGCTGAGTGCAGGGACCAGGAACAGCACCGCCAACGGTCCCGACCGGCGGGCGAGGCCGCCGACGTCGCGGAAGAACGTGGATCCGGTGTCTCGCTCGATGATCCCCTGCACGAGGAACAGCGACGTCTTCACCGGGATGTGGTGCAGCAGGTAGAAGACGGTCGCGGCGAGGGCCGCCTCTCCACCCAGACCGATGCCCATCACCATGTACCCGATCTGGCTGACGATGTGAAAGCTCAGGATGCGCTTCATCTCCGAGTGCGAGATCGCACCCAGCACGCCGATGATCATCGTGGCACCGGCGATCCAGAGCAGCAGCGTCGAATGGCCACCGGGGAACAGCAGCGTCTCGGTGCGCAACATCGCGTACACGCCAACTTTGGTCAACAGACCCGCGAACACCGCCGTGACCGAGCTCGGCGCCGTGGGGTACGCATCCGGCAGCCAGAAGAACAACGGGAAGACCGCTGCTTTGATGCCGAACGCAACCAGGAGCAGCAGGTTGAGGCCGCTCCTCACGCCATCGGGGAGCTCGGCCAACCGTGCTGGCAGGTCGGCCATGCTCACCGTGCCGGTCGCCGCGAAGATCAACCCGATCGCCGTCAACAGCACCGTCGACTCCACCACGTTCAGCACGACGTACGTCGTGCCGGACCGGATCTGCGAGTCGGTGCCTTCCAACGTGAGCAACACGTAGCTCGCCATGAGTAGCAACTCGAACGCGACGAACAGGTTGAAGAGGTCGCCTGCGAGGAAGGCCTGGGCGATTCCGGCGCAGAGCACCAGGTAGACCGGGTGATAAAACGGCGATCGCTCGTCGGCGGCTCGTTGCCCGATCGCGAACGCCAGCACGAGCGACACCATCGCGACGGCGACCACCAGCAGCAGCGCCGACAATCGGTCAGCGACCAAGGTGATCGCCACAGGAGCCGGCCACCCTCCGAGACGGGTGACAGCGATGCTGTCGTCGATCACCACCGTCGCCACGATCGCGATGCTTGCGGCCAGCGACGTGGCGAGTGCGATGAAGCTCACCACGCGCTGTACCGCCAGCCGGCGAACGATGATCGAGATCGCCGCGCCGACGAGCGGCACCGCAAGCGGAATGGCGAGCAGAGCGTTCACAGATCGACGTCCTCGCGGTGGTGGACGTCGGAGGGTCGCTCGCCGTCGGCGCCGGCGCGCGCGATGAGGCGGTCTTCGACATCGTCTTCGACGGCATCGTTGCCGCTGATCGTCCAGTTGCGCCACGCAAGAGCGAGGAGAAACGCGACGACGGCGAACCCGATGACGATCGCCGTGAGAACGAGCGCCTGGGGGACCGAGTCGGTCGTCCCCTCGCGTCCGACGATCGGCGGCTCACCCTGGCGACCGCCGGTCGCGAGGATCAACACGTTGACGCCGTTGCCGAGCATCGCGACCCCGAGCACGATCCGGGTGAGCGTTCGGTGCATGAGCAGGTAGGTGCCGGTGCCGAACAGCACGGCGATGAGGACGACCAGCGAGGCGCTCATGTCGCCTCCCGTTCCAGAACGGGCTCGCTCGGATCGGTGCCCAGAGCCAGCAGGATGGCCAGCACCACCCCGATCACCAGGAAGTACACACCGAGGTCGAAGATCGCCGACGACACGACCTTCACCTCACCGATCAGCGGCACCTGCAGCTTCCAGATGTTCGACTCGAGCAGCGAATCGCCGAGCAGCACGGGCGAGAGCGCGGTGGCGACCGCGAGGAGCAGGCCCGCGCCGATCAGCCTGTCGGGGCGAGCGATGACGGAGCGCCGAATGCGGAGGTCGCTGCCGGCGAGGAAGCGCAACACGAACGCACAGCCCGTGATCAGACCTCCGGCGAATCCTCCGCCTGGAGCATTGTGACCCCGGAACGTGACGTACACCGACACCATCACGATCACGGGGAACAGCCAGCGATCGGCTTCGTCGAGGATGACAGACCGGCGGCTCATGGTCGTCGTCCGCCCACCGACGAACGGTCGGCCGACCCGGCGTCATCTGTTCGATCCGGCTGGGCGGTCTCGGAGTCGGAGGTCTCTGCGGGCTTCCTGTTCCGGAGGGCCATTCTCACGAGGTTCGTGACGCCCAACGCGGCGACCGCCAGGACCGTGATCTCGCCGAGCGTGTCGACACCGCGGAAGTCGACGAGGACGACGTTGACGATGTTGTTGCCACCTGCCTCGGGCAGTGACAGCTCGCCGTACACCTCGCCCACCGACGGAGCAGACCGTGCACCGGACACCATGACGGCGAAGACCGCGACGCTCACCCCGACCGCTGTCGAGATGGCGATTCGAACCGCCTGGGGGGCCCATGTCGGGTCGGCGGCGAAACGACGCGGCATCTGCCGCAGCACGAGCAAGAACACGACGATCGACAACGTCTCGACCAGCACCTGCGTCAACGCCAGATCGGGAGCTCCGAACATCGCGAAGATGACCGCGCAACCGAACCCGACGCCACCGATCAGGAGCGCGGAGACGAACCGATCCCGCGCGAGCACGACCGCGAACGCGAACACGATCGCGACGATCGACACGGCCAGTTGCACCGGCGAATCAGCGACCACGAGGTCACCGAACCCCGCGCCAGGGTCGGTGAAGATCGCAACCCCGAGCACCGCCGCGACGACGCTCATCACCACCGCGAGGTAGGCGAGCAGCGACCCGCTCTGGGTGACCACGGTGATCCGCTTCGAGCCTTCGATCAGGCCATCGAAGGTGTGCTGGAAGATCCGCTCGCCCGACACGACGGGATGGTGCGAAGGCTCCGTCACGGGGAACCGCCAGCCGACCACTGCACCCACGGCGACGACCGCGACCGAGATGCCCAGCGCTGTGTTGATGCCCGGCCAGAGGGCAAGCTTGCTCGCCGCTGCGAGGTCGAGCGATGTCGCCGCTGCCACCAACGACCGGCCGGCCACACCCGCGGCGAGTCCGGCTGCGAGCGAGGCGACGGCGAACGCTGCCATCGGGCCGACCAGCAGCGGACTCGGTGCGTGATGCACGTGTGCCATGTGCTCCTGCGCCGAATCTCGGATGGTCGGTTTGGTCGCGAACAGACCACGCAGCAACCGCACCGTGTACGCCGCCGACAACACGGAACCAACGGTCACGAAACCGAGCGCCACCCATCCAACGGAGCCGACATCGGCGTCGAGCAATGCGACGAGCGCCTTCTCCTTGGTCGCGAATCCGAACAATGGGATCAGCCCCGCCATCGACGCACCGGCGAGACACATCAGAGCCGTCACCATCGGCATCTCCCGCCAGAGCCCGCTGAGCTTGCGGATGTCGCGGGTGCCGGTGGCATGGTCGACGACGCCGACCCCGAGGAACAACCCTGCCTTGAAGACCGCATGGGCGACCAGATGGGCGACCCCAGCGTAGGTGGCTCCCGGTACACCGAGACCGACGAGCATGGTCAGGAACCCGAGCTGAGAGACGGTGCTGAAGGCCAGCAGCAGCTTGGCGTCGACCTGTCGCATCGCCCTGGCACCACCGAGGATCATCGTCGTTCCTCCACAGAGCACGACCATCCAGCGCCACACATCGAGGTCGCCGAAGATGGGCGACATCCGCGCCATCAACACGATGCCTGCCTTCACCATCGTCGCCGAGTGCAGATACGCGCTCACTGGCGTGGGTGCGGCCATCGCGCCGGGCAGCCAGAAGTGGAACGGGAACTGCGCCGACTTCGTGAACGCGCCGACCAGCACCAGGATCGCGGCAACCGTGGCGGTGGTGCCCACCGGTGGATCGGCTGCCAACTCGGCGAACGAACTGGTGCCCGCGAGCACCTGGAACAGCGCGACACCAGCCAGCAGGCACAGGCCGCCACCGCCGGTCACGAGCAGGGCGCGCAACGCGGCCGTGCGCGCCTGAGCGGAGCGGTCGTTGAGGCCGATCAGCAGGAACGACCACACCGATGTCAGCTCCCAGAACACGAACATCGTGAACAGGTCGCTGCTCAGCACGAGCCCGGTCATCGAACCCGCAAACGCGACGAACAACCCGACGAACCGCACGAACGTCTCGTCATGGTCGAAGTACGCGATCGAGTACGCCAGGACGAGCGCACCGATGACCGACACGATCAGCACCATCATCACAGCGAATCCATCGAGATGGAACGCCATCTGCAACCCGAGATCGTCGATCCAGAGCCAGGTTTCGACGCGCGGCTGGTCGACCCCGATCCCGAGGATGGCGATGGTCACTGCGGCGGTGGCGAACAGCACACAACCGACGAACGCGCCGATCACAGGTCGCGCCCTCGTGAAGGCGAGCACGACGACGGCCACCACGAGGTGGGCGAGGACGAGGGCGGTCATCGGGGCGGAG
>JAYUSX010000062.1:0-5869 GCA_043755475.1 Actinomycetota bacterium | reverse complement strand
ATCAGCCCGAAGTCATCAACAGCGACCCGTACGGCGATGGCTGGATCTGTGAGATCGAACTGAGTGATCCGGGGCAACTCGATGGTTTGCTCGACGCGGGCGGCTACCGCGCCCTCGTCGAGGGCTAGAGTCATTCACCTCATGGCGCACGTGTTCTGCAACCAATGCGGGCACCGCAACACCAGCGATGCAGTCTTCTGCTCGTCGTGCGGTGCGTTGGTCGACCGCCCCGCTGATCACACGATCACCTTGGCCAAGGTCGACCCGCTTCAGGACGCCCCCGGTGCAGGCGACGACACCATCGTCCAGCTCGACCAGTTGCCGGCGGGCGTTCCTTCGTTGGTGGTGCGCAGTGGTGCGCAAGCCGGCGCCGCGTTCGCGCTGCGCGGGTCGCTCACCAGGCTGGGGCGCCATCCCGACAGTGAGATCATCCTCGACGACATCACGGTGTCGCGGCGTCACGCCGACATCAGCCGCGTCGGCGACAACTATGTGGTCCGTGACGCCGGCTCGCTCAACGGCACCTACGTGAACGCCGAACGTGTCGACGAGACAGTGCTCCGCCAAGGTGACGAATTGCAGGTCGGCAAGTTCCGCTTGGTCTTCTTCGAGATCGGAACCGGTTCAGCGTGACGAGCGGCATCAACGAACGTCCTTACCTCTCGATCGGTGAAGTGCTCGGACTCCTGCTCGAGGAGTTCCCGGATGTCACCATCTCGAAGATCCGCTTTCTCGAGAGCCAGGGCCTCATCGAACCCGAGCGGACGGCCAGCGGGTATCGGAAGTTCTTCGACGCCGACATCGAACGACTGCGGGTGATCCTGCGCGAACAGCGCGAGAACTTCCTGCCGCTGCGAGTGATTCGTGACCGGCTCGAGACCGGTGCCATCGACGACTCCGGCGGCATCGCGATGCCGACGATTGCCACCAGCCCTGCCGACGTCGCCATCACCGGCGCTGGTCTCGACGGCGCTCCGGCGGTCGCGGCCATCGTCATCGATGCGAACCCACAAGGCGCCGGGTCGAGCGCCGGGTCGAGCAACGTGAGTCAGCTCCACCAGCCACGCGGGATCCGCAACGTCCGGGTCGGCTCCGATGCTGCTCGGGGAACCCTCGATCTCGATGACACCGGCCCCATGGGTCGCGACGGCGACGATACGGGCGGCTACTTGCTCGACGACCCGACCGGCACCATCAGTCCCCACGCCGAGCAGGTCAACACTCATCGCCATCCGGCGGCCCAGGGTCGATCGGCGGCACCGGGCGGAACGGGCTCCGGTGACCACACCACGTCGATGCGGCTCCTCGCGGCCGTCGGTCCGAGCGATGTGTACGACCGGGGCGAGCTGTGCACGATGGCCGGCATCACCCAGACCCAACTCGCCGAACTGGAGTCGTACGGATTGGTCGTCGGTCGAGGAACCGGTAGCTCGACGACGTTCACCGAGGCCGATCTCACGGTCGCGAAGGCGGCCGGCGGCTTCCTTGCCCGGGGCATCGATGCCCGCCATCTCCGGTCGTGGCGTCAGAGCGCCGAGCGCGAGGCAGGCTTGTTCGAGCAGCGGATCCTGCCGTTGCTGCGGCAACGCAATCCACAGGCACGCCAGGACGCCGTCCAGCTGCTGGGGGAGTTGGCCGATCTCGGTGCCGAGCTTCGCGAGGCACTGGTCGTGTCGATGTTGAAGCACCATCTCGATCCCTGACATCGATCCCTCCACCGATCCCTGACATCGATCCCTGACAATTCTCGTGCCCGTGCGGCAGGCGTTGGCCGCGGCGGGTATCGTCAGGTTCGTGGTACCGATGGAGCTCGTGGGAGTGCGGGTGGAGGGTCCCGCGAACACGCCCGTGGTCATCTTGCGCGAGCAGACCGGTTCGCAGCGTCTGCTCCCGATCGTCATCGGCACACCCGAGGCATCGTCGATCCACGCCGCGCTCGAGGGCATCGAGTCTCCTCGACCGCTCACCCACGACCTGCTCGTCCAGATCCTCGAACAGCTCGACACCACGCTGAAGCGAATCGTCGTGACCGAGGTTCGCGATCACATCTTCTTCGCCGAGCTGCACCTGTTCACCGTGGGACGTGATCTCGTGGTCTCGTGCCGTCCCAGCGATGCGATCGCGATCGCCGTTCGCACCGGCAGCCCGATCTTCGCCACCGAGGGCCTGCTGCTCGAGGCAGGCCAACATCCGGTCGAGCTCGTCGACGACAACGACGAAGAGACAATCATCGGCGAGTTCCGAGACTTCCTCGACGACCTCGACCCGGACGACTTCAAGGGCGACTGACCGCCCATCCTGCCCATCGCGCCCTTCGCGCGATCATTCGCGCGAAGAGTGCTTGAACGGAGCCTTGCGGGTGGCTATCGTGTCCCTGCTACATCGGCGTAGTTACACCACTGTCACGTGACGCAGCTCCCGAGCGGCAGGCCGTGTGGTGGCATCGCCCCATCCGCCCAACCCACCCGATCGACCGTCGGTCCGTGAGGAAACGCATGACTTCGAACCCCCAACGACCGTCGACGGCCACCGAACTCGATTCGGCCGAACGCTCGACCGCCGCGAGCACTCTGCCAGAGGTGGGGTTCAGCGGCACCAAGGCAGCCAAGATCGTCGGCATCTCCTATCGTCAGCTCGACTACTGGGCTCGGACCGAGCTGGTGCGCCCGTCGCTGGCCGAGGCCAAGGGCAGCGGCAGCCGACGCGAGTACTCCTATCGCGACCTGCTCGAGCTGAGAGTGATCAAGAGCCTGCTCGACGCGGGTATCAAGCTCGAGTCGGTCCGCGTTGCGTTCGAGTACCTGCGCGAGCACGTCGAGACCGACATCGCCGCGGCGCACCTCGTGATCAGTGGGAGCGATGTGGTGTTGTGCGAGGGTGACCAACTCATCGATGTCATGCGCAATGCGGGTCAAGGCGTCCTCAACGTGCTGGCCATCGGTGGCGTCAAGGACCACCTCGATGCCGCGTTGCATCCCGAACGGCACATGGCTGCTGTCGAGGTGTCCAGCCTCGACCTGCCCGACCGCCTCGCCCTCTGAGCACCCGTGAACACGGATCGTCGAGATGACCTGGAGGATGCCCCGGAGCTCAGCTCGCTCGACGCTGCACATCGTCAGCTCGGAGCGAAGATGGTTCCGTTCGGTGGGTGGGAGATGCCGCTGTCGTACGAGACGGGCACGATCGACGAACACCTCGCGTGTCGTCACGACTCCGTCGTGTTCGACGTGTCGCACCTCGGCACCGTTCGAGTCGAAGGCGCCGACGCGGAGGAACGGCTCCAGTGGGCGTTCACGAACGATCTGGGGAAGGTGAGTCCCGGACGCGCCCAGTACACGCATCTCCTCGACGAGGTCGACGCCTCCGTTCTCGACGACATCATCGTGTGGTGGGTGGACGACGAGGTCTTCGACGTGATGCCGAACGCTTCCAACACCGATCGGGTGCGGAACGCAATCGGCGGCACCGAGACCACCCACGACCGCGCGATCCTGGCGGTTCAGGGACCCCGAGCGGCCGAGCGGCTGGCGACGGTGTTTCCAGCGGCGGCGTCCGTCGGCCGGTTCCGCGTCGCCCGCTGCATGTGGGAGGGGGTCGAGTGCACCGTGGCCGGCACCGGATACACCGGCGAACGCGGTGTCGAGATCGCGGTTCCCAACGCCGCGGCGAACGACCTGTGGACTGCGATCACGGGCTCCGGCATCATCCCCGCCGGACTCGGCGCCCGAGACACGCTTCGACTCGAGGCTGGGCTGCCGCTGCATGGTCACGAGCTCGGTCCTGGCATCACCACGCTGCAGGCCGACCTCGGCTGGGTGGTCGCCTGGAGCAAGGACGAGTTCCGGGGGCGCGAGGCGCTGCTCGCCGAGCGCGAACGGGGCGTCGATCGGGTGCTCCGCGGCATCGCCACGACGGGCAGACGCCCGCCACGCGCCGAGTGTGACGTGCTGGTCGATGGCACGCCGGTCGGTGTGGTGTCGAGCGGCAACTTCTCACCCGTGCTCGAGCACGGCATCGCACTCGCGTTCATCCCTCCAGCGTTCGGCATCGGCACCGATGTTGTCGTCGACGTCCGAGGCAGTGCCCTCGCCGGTCGGATCGTCGAGCTGCCCTTCGTCGCCAAGCGCTGACACCGGTCAGCGACACCGGCGCTCTCCGATCACTTCTTCCTGGCGGGTGCCTTCTTGGCTGCTGTCTTCTTGGCGGGTGCCTTCTTGGCGGGTGCCTTCTTGGCCGGCGACGGTGCAACCGCGGTGCTCGGCGGCGGGATCACCGGCTTGGTGGCGGTGCCGCCACCGCGCAACGAGCTCAGCGAGCGCAGACCGAACAGACCACCCGCCGACTCGGCCAGTTGGGTCAGCGGCTGCAGCCGCTTGGCGACCTCGCCGAGGGTGCTCATGAAGTCGCCCACCTGGCTGGGAAGCTGATTGAACTGAGGTGATTGCAACGTCTCGGCAAGACGGGTGAGACCAGGCACGACCCGATCGAGCGGCGCGCTGAGCTGCTCGACGAGCTGATCGGCGCTCTTGAGCGTGCGAGTGAGCTGCGGGAGCAACGCGCGCACCGGCGGCTCGACGTCGTCGAGCAACCGATTCACGCGAGCGGTGATCGTGTTCAGCTGCTCCATCGTCTGGTTGAAGTTCTCGACGGCATGCAGGAAGTCGCCGACGCCGCGCTGGAACTGCGCGATCGACTTGGAGATGCCTGCCAGAGGGTTCGCCCCACCGAGGAGCCCGAGCAGGTCGCCGAAGCCCGGCGGAACGGATGAATCAGCCATGGAGGCTCACCGTAGTCGTCATGGGTGCTCGCTGCGCGCGACGTGCCCGGCGAGTGCGTCCTGGGCGGCCTGGGCGTAGGCCTCCAGGGGCTCGCAGCTGCAGACGAGGTGCCGGTCGCCGTAGGCCGAGTCGATCCGCGACACCGAAGGAAAGTACTTGTCGGAACGGCGCGCACCCGCCGGGAACGCTCCCACCTCACGCGAGTACGACCGCGTCCAGTCGCCGAGCAGATCTGCAGCCGTGTGCGGCGCATGCCGGAGCGGACTCTCGGTGACCTCGATGACCCCGGCGGCAACGTCGTCGATCTCGCGCCGAATGGACCACATCGCATCGCAGAAGCGTTCGATCTCGGCGAGGTTCTCGCTCTCGGTCGGCTCGATCATCAGCGTTCCGGAGACCGGAAAGCTCATCGTCGGGGCATGGAACCCGTGATCCATCAGCCGCTTGGCGACATCGTCGACCGTGACGCCGGTGGCCTTCGTGATCGCCCGGAGGTCGATGATGCACTCGTGGGCCACCCTGCCACGTTCGTTCGTGTACAGCACCGGGAACGCATCGTTCAACCGCGACGCGATGTAGTTGGCGCTCAGGATGGCCGTCGCCGTGGCCGCACGGAGCCCCTCGGCGCCCATCAACGCGATGTATACCCACGAGATCGGCAAGATGCCGGCCGACCCGAACGGCGCGGCCGACACGGGACCCACGCCGCCATCCGACGTGTGTGCCGACCGATCGGCGAGGGGATGACCGGGCAAGAACCTCGTGAGATGTGAGCGGACGCCGATCGGGCCGACGCCGGGGCCACCACCGCCATGGGGGATGCAGAAGGTCTTGTGCAAGTTGAGGTGACTGACGTCGGCACCGAAGGTCCCTGGACGAGCAAGCCCGACGAGCGCGTTGAGGTTGGCCCCGTCGACGTACACCTGTCCGCCGCTCAGATGCACCAGTTCGCAGATCTCGCGGATTCGCTCCTCGAACACCCCGTGTGTACTCGGGTAGGTGACCATGATCGCGGCCACTCGCGGTCCGTGCTCGGCTAGGGCGGCCCGCAGCGAATCGAGGGAGACGTTGCCCCGATCGTCGCAGGCGAT
>JAYUSX010000061.1:0-5872 GCA_043755475.1 Actinomycetota bacterium | reverse complement strand
CAACTCGGGAGCCACCACCCTCACCGTGGTCGCCACAGACTCGGTCGGCAACGTGAGTGCCCCACGATCGTTCACCTACACCGTCGACGGGACCGCCCCGGTCGTGTCGGGCACGTTGTCGTCGCCGGCGAACACAGCCGGTTGGCATCGGGGGCCTTTCCAGGTCACGTGGACCACCAACGATTCGTCGGCCACCGTGCCGGCACCCACCTCGGTCACCACCGAAGGGGCCGCCCAAGTGATCACGTCGGCACCGTCGTGTGACGTGGCGGGGAACTGCGCCACCGGGACCGTGACGGTGAACCTCGACCTCACCGCCCCGGCAGCGACGATCGCAACCAACCCCATAGCGAACGGGGCTGATTGGAACAGGACGCCGGTGACCGTGAGTGTGACCTGTGGTCTTGATCTGTCCGGAGTTGTCTGCCCCGGCCCGACCGTGATCTCCACCGATGGCGCCAATCAGACCGTCGCCGTCTCGGTGGTCGATGCGGCCGACAACGTCACGTCCCTCGTGTCGAGCGTGATCAACCTCGACCAAGTGCCGCCGACGGTCACCTGGACCGCACCGGCCACCGGTGCGACGGTGTCGGGCACTACGTACGTGCGCCCGACGTGTCAGGTCAGCGATGCGCTCAGTGGACCCGACGGGGTGTGCACGCTCGACATCCCCGAGCCCGTCACCACCACACCGGGGCGCGCCGTGTACACCGCGACGGCTGTCGGCACCGACCGGGCCGGCAACACGACCACGCTCACGTCTACCTACACCGTGCTCACGGACGAGCGCGGCCCGGATGTCGACGTGGTCGCAGCGCCGCCGGCAAACGGACCCGGGTGGTGGAGAACCGCGGTCACCTACACCTTCATCTGCGCCGACCCCACCGGTGTGGCCACGTGCCCTGCCCCACGGACGGTGTCGACGCAGGGTGCCAACCAGTCGTTCACCGTCACGGCCACCGATGGAGCCGGGAACAGCACGCCGATCACGGTGTCGGCGATCAACATCGACCTCACGGGTCCGACGCTCACCGTGACGGCGCCGACCTCGGTCGGCCCGCTCGACACGGTGACGATCACGTGTGCGGCCAGCGATGCGTTGTCGGGTATCGCGACCTCGTCGTGCGTCGATCGCACCATTGCAGCGTCCACGCTGACACCTGGTGCCAACGTGTTCACGTTCTCGGCGACCGACGTCGCCGGCAACGTGGCGACGACCACCCGCACCGTCACGCTGGTGATCCCCCCGAACTCGGCCCCGGCCGTGCGGGCCAACATGGGGATCGCCGGCCTGGAGGAGATCGGGTTCCAGACGAACGTGGTGGTCATCAACGGCACGTTCTCCGACCCGGGTGGACCCGGTCCGTTCACCGCATCGGTCCGGTGGGTCGCTGGCGGTGCGTTCACGCCGCTGGTGCTGAACAACAACAGCGAGTTCGTCGCCGCCTTCATCTACGGCTCGGCCGGTACCCGTACGGCCACCGTTCGCATCTGTGACGCGGGTGGAGCCTGTGGTACCGACGACGTCGTGGTGCGCACCTCGGTGACGCAACGGGTCACCCCGGTGCGACAGTGCGTCGTGGACCGCGGTGCGAGCGCATCGCCTCGCTACCAAGCCAGGTGGGGATACGACAACCCGGCGCCGTTCGCGATCGCCGTGCCGTCGATCCCGATCCTCGAGAACACGTTCACCACGTCGCCCTTCCTGAGGGGCCAGCCGCAGATCTTGCTGCAAGGCAACCAGCGGAGCGTGTTCACGACCACGTTCTCGTCGGGCAGCTCCGCCTGGCGCATCAACGGCAACACCGCCACGGCGACGAGCACCAGCCCTGCCTGCCCTTAGTGCCCGCGGGCGCTCGGAACCGATGGAGGTGTCCGGAGATGTTGAGGGCGTTTCGCCACGGGGTTGGACCGAAGAGGGTCGTACCAGCCGTTTCGTCGAACACCGCACTCGAGTGCCCGCTGGGGCGTTCCGTCGGGCTCCACTAGGGTCTCGGTGTGAGCGATTCAGGATCGATGCCGGAGATGCGAGCCGAGATCGCGGGGGCCACGTCGGCCTGGTCGGGTCCGAACGAACGCACCGTGGCAGTGGACGCAGCGTTGGTGCGCATCGTGCGGGCGCTCGACGCGACGGCGCTTCACCATGAGGGCAAGCGCCCCAAGCGGGTGGAGATCGTGGTCGAGAGCGCGGCACAGAGCACCCTCGAGTTCGAGGTGAGCGGAAACGCGCGCTGGACGCTCGAGGAAGGCGCGTGGGTCGACGAGGGCCGCGTCCACCGTTCACAGTTGCTGCGACCGGTGATCCGCGGTGTAGCCCGCGGCAGTCGCCCGCAGTTCATCGAGGCGCTCGATGCGCTCGTGCGCGACGTGGAGGTGGCGTGTGCCGCGCGCATCGCGCTCGACACCGAGAACGATCCGGCCGTGCCGCCGGTGCCCGGCCAGAACGTGGATCAGCTGCTGCAGACCATGTTCCCCACGCTGTCGGCTGCCGACCGAACCGCGCTCGTCGCTGCGACCTCGACCGTGGAGATGGGGGCCGGCACCACCATGTTCATCGAGGGCACCACGGGCGACGAGATGCTGTTCCTGTTGGGTGGCACCGTGGCTGTCGACACGCGCGGTGGACTCGTCCGCTTGGGGCCCGGCTCGGTCGTCGGCGAGCGGTCGCCGCTCACGGGCAAGCCCCGCGACGCGACGGTGCGAGCCGTCACGGATGTCGTCGTGCTCGTGCTCAAGGCGTCGGCCGTCGGCGACATGCCGGCTCCCGTGGTCGATGCGCTCGCCACCAAGGTCGTTCTCTGAGCCGATGTGGTCCGAGGTGACCGAGGACCACGGAGCGACCGACGAGGAGCTCGAACCACTCCAGCGGATCAATCGCAAGACGGTGGTCACGTTGGTGGTGATGGCAGGTGCCACCTGGTTCCTGCTCCCTCAGTTCGCCGATCTCCCCACGATCTTCGAGCAGGTTCGCGACGCCAACTGGGCGTGGCTCCCGGCCGTGTTGTTGGCTGCATCCGTCACGTACCTCGGAGCCACGCTCAGCCTCAGCGGTGCCATCGTCCAACGCGTTCGTCGGAAGCCGTTGCTGATCACCCAGATCGGCTCGGCGTTCGCGAGCAAGGTGGCACCCGCCGGACTCGGCGGCATGGCGCTGAACATCCGCTTCCTCGAACGCCAGGGTGTGGCGCGGACGGTCGCCGTCGCAGGCGTGGGCATGAACACGCTCGCCGGCTTCGTCGGGCACATGTCGCTGATCGCGGTGTTCCTGCTGTGGGCCGGCCGCGATGCCTTCGGCTCGTTCCGCCTGCCCGATCCGAAGTGGTTCATCATCGTCACCCTGCTCATCGTGCTGTTGGCCGCCTTGGGGCTGGCCCTCCCACCGACGCGGCGGCCCATCGTCGACCGACTGCTTCCGATCCTGCGCCGCGCGCTGCACGGCATGGCAGGTGTGCTCCACCGCCCCGACAAGATCGCATCGCTGATCGGCGGTTCGATGGTGGTGACGACCAGTTACCTGATGGCGATGTACCTGTCGATGCGCGCGTTCGGCGGTGACCTTCCGTTCGCCACGGCAGGAGCGGTGTTCCTGGTCGGTGCCGCGGTCGGTTCGGCTGCTCCGACGCCGGGCGGACTGGGTGCTGTGGAAGCCGCGTTGATCGGTGGCTTGGTGGCGGCCGGACTCGACCACAACACCGCGGTGCCGGCCGTGTTCCTGTATCGCCTGTGCACGTTCTGGTTCCCGATCCTGCCCGGCTGGCTGTGCTTCACCTGGTTGCAGCGCCACGACCACATCTGAAGTGATCCGACGGGAACGTGTGGTTGTGACTGCCCAGGTCACCTGCACCGTTACCCTGGTGAGGGCATGAACGAGCCGACCGTCGACGACGCCCCCGAACTCGCAGTGGCTGGCGACGAGGCCTTCGGCTTCGACACGCTGAACCTGCGCCCCGAGCTGCTCACCTCCCTGGTCCGCCTGGGGTACGAAGAGCCCACGGCCATCCAGCGCGAAACCATTCCGTTGCTGCTCAAGGGCGGTGACCTCGTGGGCCAGGCGGCCACGGGAACGGGCAAGACGGCGGCGTTCGCGTTGCCGATCCTGAATCGGATGCCACCGAAGGACGGCAAGCCCGTCACCTACGCCCTGGTGTTGGTCCCCACCCGCGAGTTGGCCGTCCAGGTCTCGGAGGCCATGTACAAGTACGGCCGCGACCTCGGTGCCAAGGTGCTTCCCATCTACGGAGGCCAACCGATCGGCCGACAACTGCACGCACTCCACGATGGCGTGCACGTGGTGGTCGCCACCCCCGGCCGGGCCCTCGACCACATCGCCCGCGGCACGCTCAAGCTCGACTCGGTCGAGGTCGTGGTGCTCGACGAAGCCGACGAGATGCTCGACATGGGCTTCGCCGACGAGATCGAGGGCATTCTCGATGCCACTCCGTCCTCTCGCCAGACCGTGCTGTTCTCGGCCACCTTGCCGCCGCGGATCAATTCGATCGCGAAGAAGTACCTCCGCGATCCACAACGGATCCAGGTGGGCCAGGGCGGCCAGAACTCACTGGCGAACACCCCGCGCATCCGCCAGAGTGCCTACATCGTGCAGCGTGCCCACAAGGCCGCGGCGCTGGGCCGCATCCTCGACGTCGAGACGCCGACCGCGGCAATCGTGTTCTGTCGCACGCGCGACGAGGTCGACCAGCTCACCGAGACGATGAACGGTCGCGGCTATCGCGCCGAGGCACTGCACGGTGGCATGAGCCAGGAACAGCGAGACCGGGTGATGGGTCGGGTTCGCGCCGGTACCGCGGAGCTGTTGATGGCGACCGACGTGGCGGCCCGCGGGCTCGACATCGACACGCTCACGCACGTCGTGAACTACGACGTGCCGTCGGCGCCGGAGGCGTACGTGCACCGCATCGGTCGCGTGGGGCGCGCCGGTCGCGAGGGTGTGGCCATCACGTTGGCCGAACCGCGCGAGCAGCGCCAACTTGCCAACATCGAGCGCCTGACCAAGCGGAAGATCTCGATCGAGAAGGTGCCCACCGTCGCAGACCTGCGGGCCAAGCAGATCGACTTCACCCTCAACCAGGTGCGCGACGCCCTGGCTGCCGAAGACCTCGAGGACTACGAAGTGGTGCTCGATGCGCTGTTGGAGGACTTCGACGCAACCGAGGTCGCGCTCGCCGCGATCAAGCTCGTGCATGCCGCCTCCGGTGCCAGCGACGACGAGCGCGAGATCCCCGACGCGTCGCACCGCCTCGAGCGCGACAAGCCGAACAAGCCGTCTCGCGACAACGCCCAGAACCGTGCACGTCCCGACCGAGGCGAGCGCAGCTTCGACAAGGGCGATCGCAGCTTCGACAAGGGCGATCGCAACGAACGTTCGGGTACTCCGTCCGGGACGGCGCGCCTGCGTCTGGGTGTCGGCCGCAAGGACGGCATCCGCCCGCAGGATCTGGTGTGGACGATCGCCAACGAGACCAACCTGGTGGGCAAGCAGATCGGCCCCATCTGGATCTCCGAGCACTTCAGCACGGTTGGCGTGCCCGAGCATGCGATCGACGACGTCATCGGCGCCCTGGCCGACACCAAGGTGAAGGGCAAGCGAGCAAACGTACGGCGCTACGTCGACGACCCCCGCTGAACGTCACGATCGGCCCACTCGGGTCGACGGTGATCCACGTGGATCACTCCGCCAGTTGTGGATCACTCCGTCAGTTGTGATCACTCCGTCAGTTGTGATCACTCGGTCAGTTGTGATCACTCGGTCAGGTGGCGTCGATGAGGGTGAGTGCGTCGTAGGCCAGTTCGGCCACGCGGCGTCCGCTCGCTGCCATCACCACCGACGAGAACCGCCCGTCGAGGTGCATCG
>JAYUSX010000060.1:0-15305 GCA_043755475.1 Actinomycetota bacterium | reverse complement strand
CTTCCTGTTGGGCGTCAGCGACGTGAGCCGACAGGGGGCGCTGCGCTACACCGTCGGTGAGTCGGGGTTCCTCGCCGACGGCCATTCGGTGCCGAAGCTCATCGAGTTGCCGCGGCTGCTGCACGCCGCGGATGTCGCCGCGGACGATGGCGTCGACGACGGGGCGGCGGTGCAGGAGTTGCTGGATGCTGGCTCGGCGTCGCTCGGCGGCGCTCGGCCGAAGGCGTCAGTGCGCGATGGCACTCGGCTGTTTATCGCCAAGTTCCCGCATCGATCCGACGAGTGGAACGTGATGGCCTGGGAGAAGGTCGCGCTCGATCTGGCCGAGCGTGCCGGTCTCCGATCGACGCCGCGTCGACTGGTCGACGTCGGCGGTCGGGGCGTGCTGTTGGTTGAGCGGTTCGATCGCGAGGGCGATCGCCGTCTGTCGTACATCAGCGCGATGTCGTTGCTCGGCAGTCGTGATGGCGAGTCTCGTGACTATCTCGAGATCGCTGAGGCGATCGGGGACCACGGTGGGACCGTGCTCGACGATCTCGTCGAGCTCTGGCATCGCATCGCGTTCTCGGTGGCGATCAACAACGTCGATGATCATCTGCGCAACCACGGTCTCCTGCGTGCGGGGAGTGGGTGGTCGTTGTCGCCGGTGTTCGACGTCAACCCGAACCCGGAGCCCGGAGCTGGCCGGGTCACCTCGATCGCCTTCGCCGTCACCCGCCGAGATGCGTTGGCGTCGTTGCTGGATTCGGCCGGGTCGTTCGGCATGACGGCCGATCAGGCGGCCGCACAGTGGGCACGGATCCGATCTGTGGTGTACGACTGGCGTGCCGTCGCGCGGGTCAACGGCATCGCCGAGTCAGAGATCCGCCGGTTCGCCCCGGTGTTCGACGCCGACCTCTGATCGACCACCGGCCAAGGCGCGAACGCGGCCCCCGAGAAGGTTGCGCCAACTGCGCACGGTGATGTGTCTACATGTACATCGTGACGCTACGATTCGCGCATGCGCACGACAATCGAATTGGACGATGACGTGGTGGCTGCAGTCGAACAACTCCGTCGCGAGTTCCGCACAGGCGTGTCGGAGGCTGTCAATCAACTGATCCGCCTGGGTCTGCTCGTACGCCCGAGCGGCGCAGCGTTCACGCAGACCACCCACCAGCTCGCCGCCAAGATCGACGTGTCGAACGTTGCCGATGCCCTCGAGGTGCTCGAGGGCCCGTCCAGCCGGTGAAGGTGCTGCCGTGATCGTCGATGCGAACGTCCTCCTGTACGCGGTCGACGAGACCAGCGTCTTCCACGTGAAGGCGAAGCGCTGGCTCGAGGACGCGCTCAATGGCTCGCGCCGCGTGGGCCTCCCGTGGCAGTCACTGGTGGCCTTCGTGCGCATCTCCACCAACCCGCGGGCGATGGCCGAGCCGCTGTCGGCCGCGCAGGCGTGGGCGTTGGTCGATGCCTGGCTCGACGCTCCGACGGCGTGGATCCCGCTGCCGACGGCGGGTCATCGAGCAATCATGAAGCGGTTGGTGACCGGTCTCGACCTGCGCGGCAACCTGGTGTCGGATGCGGTGCTGGCTGCTCTGTGCATCGAACACGGTGTGGCAATGGTGTCCGCCGATTCCGACTTCGCGAGGTTCTCGGAGATCACCTGGGTCAACCCGGTTGCCTGACGCCGTGTAGGACGCCGCTGTCGCTGAGCACGCGGGGATCAGGGTCGTTCGAGGGGCCGTTCAGTCCTGGCGTGGCTGTCGGTTCATCCAATGGACGTCGGCACGGTCCTGTGGACGATCAGCTGCGATCTTGTTTCGTAGGAGGTCATCGCGACCAATGACATCGAGGTGGAGACCATCGATGTCGATCGAGAGTCGTCGTTCCCAAGCGTCCTCGAAGTCGACACCGTCGATGCTCGTGAGGATGTCGATCCGGTACGGCGGATATCCGAGCCGGATGACCGAGTCGGGGTGATCGAAATCCGAGGCTTCGAGCCCGAGGCCGCCGAACCCGAACGCCTGCAGGGCCGTGAGGATCCGCGCCGCATTCTGGTCGTTGACCCATACCCAGGCGTCGAGATCGCCCGTCGCCCGAGGCAGGCCGTGGGCAGCGAGTGCGTAGCCACCGACGACGAGGTAGCGGACGTCATGTTCGTTGAATGATGCGACAAACTCTCTGAAGTCGGGATCCAGTTGCACCGCTGTCACCTCCGAACACTCGTCGGCGAAGGATCTCGACAGCGGCGATCCGCTCGGCCACGGGCCTCGACAACCAGAAATCGAGATCGTCGTCGATGGTCTCGGTGCGATCGATCGAGGTTCGCGTGACGACCAACGCCATGGTCCCTCCGCGTCGAGTTCCCTGCGCAGGCATGTATGTGATCGTACAGCGGGTCGCCGAGCGCGCCGGGGTCAACCGCAACACGATCGGCCGCCTCGAGAGGGCGACGTGTCGGTGTGGTTCGATGTCTTCTTGAATGTCGTGCGGCACTCGGCCAGCTCGTGCCGAAGCGCTCAGTCGGGTGGGGCGATCTCGGTGCCGTTGCGACGGTGGGTGCTCCATCGACCGGTGGGTTGCAGGCGCGCTCGGGCGCCGCTGGTGTAGCGCCAGTTGTTGTGGTGAGAGCACGCCGGGGCGCCGTTGGTGACCGCTGTTTCGCCGCCTGCGGAGTGCGGTACGAGGTGGTCGATGTGGCAGTCGGTGGCGTCGCGGGTGCAGCCGGGGTGGGTGCATCGGGTGGCCAGCATCAGCACGGCGTCGCGCATCGGCCCGGTGAACAACCGGCCGGTCTTGGACATCTGCACCGGCCGACCGATGTCGTCGGTGGCCACGACCCGGACCTTGCCGTACAGGGCCGCAAGTGCCGCGTCCTTGGGGGAGATGAACTCGCCGTCGAGGGTCTGGCAGAACGCCTTGCGGGCACCGAACGGTGGTGAGGTTCGGCGGTACGTCGCTCCGCCGAACAACTCGTCGAGCCCGTGGATCATGGTGTTGATGTCGATCATGATGTTGACCACCGTGGACACCACACCGTTGGCCGGCCGAGGTGGCGGAGTCGCATCAGCCGTTGCGGATGCTGCACCGGCTGCGCATTCGTTGTCGCCGAAGGGATCGAGCTCGACATCGTCGACACCGTCGACACCGTTGTCGTTGGATGCGGGGAGATCGACGTGGGCGAGCAGGTTCACGAACGCGTCGTAGCGGCGTTGCTGCGAGGTGCGCCGCATCAGGTCGGGCCGGGCGTCGTCGCCCCATTCCTGCTTCGCGGCGGCCCAGTCGAGGTCCCACTCGACCTGTTCGAAGCGCTTCAGCAGGGCTTTGAACGTGGCACCGTCGATCGCAGGTCCGTTCATCACGAACCGGAACTCGTGATCACTGAACTGCAACGAGGCGCTGCGCTGGCGGTGCGCCCGCTCGGGATCGGGACCGTCCTGATCGACGAGCAGGCGCCAGTTGCGCACGTGCTGCTCGAAATCGGCGTAGGAGAGCTGGGCGGCCTGGTCGAGGAAGTCGTCGATGAACAACGGCACGAACTGGCCGACCCGTGGCGTCTTGAACAACCGGCCCAACAGGTGCGCCTGGGCGACACCGAGGCGTCCGGTGATGAGTCGTTGCACCACCTGTGGTGCGACCGCGGCCAACTTGGTCAGGTTGCGACGCGACCGGGCTTCGATGTCGTTCCAGCGGTGGACGCCACGGCCCCACCCGGCCAGACACGTGAAACCATCCGCGGAGTACAGCTTGCGTCGTTCGATCTCCAACATCCGGTGGATGAGCAGACCTTCCGTTCGGCGCCGGTCGAGTTCGTCGAGCCGGCAGGAGTGCAACAGCTCAGCATCAGCAACGTCAGCGAGAGAGGCGAGCTCGACCAGCTCGGGTAGCTCCTCAGCACCGGGCGGGTCAGCCACCGACATCGGTGGAGACATGTCTGCGTTCATGTTCAACCCCTTCCCCCGCACGGGGAACAACGATCCAATGTGAGGAACCCGCGGAGGGTTCGAGAGATCGTTCCGGGGGAACACGGAACAGCTACTGCTGACCCTACGCCGAGGGTGTCACAGCGATGATGCACCGACACCCGCGGCGGAGGGGCATCTCCCACTCTATGAAAAGGGTGTTACACGTGACCGGCAGGCGGAAGAACTCCTTCCGAAAGCAGCGGCCTGTGGTGGCTGACAAGAGCCGGACCCTCTTGTGGCCGATCGCCATGTGGTCTCTTCGAGGATCGCGGTGTGCCGGGGCCGACCGACGTCTCCTCCTCGCCGGGCTTCAGGTGTCGCAAGGTGAACTGGCCCACGATCACCGATGGGGTGGTCGGGGATGGTCTCGATCTCGGCGATCACGTCGAGCAGCGTGACCCTGGTGCCGCACGCCAGGGGCACGGTTGGTTCAGGTGCTGCCGGTTGCGACGTCGATCGCTGCGCAGATCTGCCGCATTCGGGCGTCGCTGAGCCGGCCGAGGCGCTCGACGAGCAGGACGACGGACACCGATTCGATGGAGTCGAGGTTGACGGCACTTCGCCGCGGGATCGGGTCGTCGTCGGGCTCGAGGACGACCTCGCTGGCGAGGCCCCGGATCGTGGTGGTGCAGGGGCCGATGAGAACGCGCGGAAGTCGTGGGATCGCTGCATCGCGTGACAGCACGACGACGGGCCGGCGGCCGATGTCGGGCGGCTCGCACCACCAGACCTCGCCGCGGCGGGGAAGGTCGGTCATCGACCGGCGGCGACACGGAACGACGCGAGATCGCCCCACTCGTCGGGCTCGTCGAGCGGGCGCTCGCGGTAGGCGGCGGTGTACGCGGCGTCGATCTCGGCGGCGCGATCGCTGGCGAGGAGCGACGCGAGCGCCTCATCGATGAGTTCGGCATCGGTCGCAGGGACCCGTGCTCGCCGAGCGTTCTCGAGGAGGGCTTGATCAACCGTGGTGCTCAGGCGTGTTCTGGCCATGCCATGATCATGCCATCGTCGTGCCATCATGGCAACGTTCACAGTGCCGGTTGGAAAGCGCGCACCTGTCACGGGCGAGCCGTCGACCTAGATCGCGTCAACGGGAGGGCCACGACACGGATCCTTGCCCGAACTCGCACCCGGACCGAACGAGCTGGCGTGGCGATGCAGGCGCGTCGGCGGGTCCGTTCAGGGAGCGGTGCAGCCGTCGGCGACGGTCTGGTCGAGCTTGCCGCTGCCCGTGCTGGCGTTGAACGAGCCGCCCCAGGTGTCGGGCGTGCCGTATGTGTAGACCTCGGCGTACTTGAACACGGCACAGCACCATGCCTTGCTGGCGGGGTTGGAGGTGCGAGTGCACACCCGCCGCAACATCACGTCGAGGCGAGCGTCATCGCCATCGGCGATCGGTCCACCACCGTCGCCCGTCATCACGACCGGCAACAAGTTCCCCGGTACATCGACGAAGGCACCGAACGCTCCGCCTCCCAGTGCCAGCACCGTTCCACCGACAGTTCGGACTTCGAAACCGTTGCGCACGGCGAACGCGACCTGCGTGCTGAGGGTCCAACCGGTTGCGCAGGTGGGCACCGGCACGACGTTGAGCGGTGCGGCGGTGATGTTGATGCCGACGGTGTGGGTTGCGGAGTCGGTCTGCCAGATCACGATGGCGGCGTTGTCGGTACAGGGCGGACGCCGGCTGGTGGTGCCACCGTCGGCGAAGACGGTGCTGGTCTGGATGAGGGTTGCGCCGGCCGCGGCCGCCCCACCCGCCAGCAACTTCAGTGCGTCGCGCCGATCTCGCTGCTGCATCGTTCCCTCCGCCACCGGGCGGTCCGCTCCGCCGGTCCGGATACCCTCTCATGTCGGTCGCGAACGAGAAAACATCTGCTGACCAGCGTCAATGCGGTACGTGGCCGCACAGACGCCAGTGGTGCGGCTTCCCTGGACGAGCACTCGATCGCTTGACGAACTCTTGACGAAGCCTCCCGCGTCGGATGTGGGCCATCGCGGGGCGTCGACTCAGGAGGTCAGCGTGAGCTGTCGGTCGCGATCGTCGTGGCGTGCATCGGTGCCACGGGGACTGCCGGCCCGCAGCGAACGCAGTGGCAGGCACGGCAGCAGCAGCAGCAGCGGGAACACGAGCGACTTCTGACGAGTGAGGATGCCGAGGTTGGCGAAGCTGGTGTAGGCCAGGCCCGCTGCGAACAGGGTGGTCACTGCGAACGCAACGTAGGGGATGGTGAGGATCGAGCGCGGCAGCGCGAACAGGCGTCGCCACGACAGCACGCACAGTCCGATGAGCGCGCCCATCTCCACGGCCGACAGCAGCTGCAACAGTCCGCGTGCTTCGTTGAGCATCGGTCGCGTCAACGTGCGCAGCACGGCGAAGGGCCAGTCCTTCGGCCCGCTCACGACGATCGGTGGGAAGTTCGAGCCGCCCGTGTCGGAGCGGCGGGTGGTCTCCTCGAGGATCGCGGTGATGCCGGAGCCGACCGACGTCTCCTCGTCCCCGGGCTTCAGGTAACGCAAGGCGAACTGGCCCACGATCACCAGCGCGAAGCCGGCGAAGGCCACCACCGAGATCAACATCAACACCTCGGTGCCGCGGCGCCCGCCACGCTCGCTTCGACCGAGGCTGCGTCCGAGCGCAACCAGCAGAGCGGGGAATGCGCCGGCCAGCCATACGCCGGCGATGTGGGGGCGGATCAGGGCCGCGCCGGCCAGCCCCGTGGCCGCCATCAGCAGCGAGGGCGTGAAGCCCTGCCGTTCGAGCAGTCGGGCGATGCCGAGGGTGCCGATGCCGAGGAAGCAGATCATCAGCGCTTCCTTGCCGATCGACGACGGCCAGTACACGAGGCTCGGGGCGATCGCACACAACCAGGCGTAGCGGCGCTGGGCCAGGCCGGGAACGCCGATGCAGGCTGCCTTCACGAAGCAGGCCACACCCCAGAACGCGAGCCATCCGAAGATCACGAACCCGGCGAGCTTGCTCGAGCCGAGGAGGGTGTAGACGAACGAGGTGAACCGCTCGACGAACGCGGTGCCGGTGGCGCCGGGCAGCACGGCGCCCAGGTTGTTCGTGCCTTCCCACACCGTGCCGGCCATGTACCGCCCGTACTCGTGGTAGCGGCCGGCATCCGAAGCTCCGCCGTACACGTCGAACGCGATCCAGTAGCGGGCCGCACTCCCCCCGAGCTTGAGGGCGAACGCCACCAGCATCGGCAGCACGAGCGGTTGCAGTTCACCACCGAACAGTCGGCGGACACCCAGGACGGTGATGACGGTCATCGGTGGCGCCACGATCATCGCGCCCCAGATGTCGTAGGCGATGTTGTCCATCGCCCACGTGAGCAACACGAGATATGCGATCGCTGCGCCGATGACGGCGATGCGCCCGCCCTCGTGGGTCATCGTTGCGTGGGGGGCTGGCGGCGGAGGAACTCGTCGATCTCGTCGAGGTCGAGGTGCCTGCCCAGCGGGTCCGGCGATGTGCTGCGCGGTGGCCGAGGCGACGGTGTCGGCCGCGACGGCGGTGCGGACGCGGCAACCGTCTGTCGATCGACGCGGCGGCGGGCCTTGACTGCCTTGGCCGGTTCGGGATCGGGTTGCCGACGTTCCGCGTAGTCGTAGTAGTACTCGGTGGCGTCCTGCTTCAGACCCACGAGAACCAGGACCACGGGTGAGGTGGTGAGGTCGCGCAGGGTGGCGATGGTGCGCTGCGCGGCGACCATGTCGGTGCGCCCGGGGCGGACCACCAAGATGATCACGTCGGCCATCGGCACCAGCTCCAGCACTTCGGCGGTCGCAGCCACCGGTGAGCTGTCGATCACGATTGCATCGGCGCTCTGCGCGAGTCGGGGCATCAGCGAGGCCGTTGCTCGCGCCAGCTCGTCGGGCGAACCCAGCCCACCGAGGTCGAACAGCGACAGGTTGGCCACGTGGGTACGGCGCAGCAACGAGTCGGGCTCCACCCACGCGAGGTCGTCGAGGGTGTAGGCCGTGGTCTCGAACGGGTTGTCGGCCAGCCGCGACGCGAGCTGCGGGCGGCGGAAGTCGATGTTGACCGCAATCGTGCGTTGGCCCGTCTCGGCGAAGGTGGCCGCGAGGTTGCTCGCCAGGGTGGTCTTGCCCTCGCCAGGCCCCGCCGAGACGACGAGCGTGATCCGTGCCCTCGGTTCGGGTGGCAGCGAGCTGTGCACGAAACCGATGACGTTTCGGAGTGTGCGATAGGCGTCGGAGAGCGAGTCGTGACGGCCGCTCGACAGGATCGAGATCGCCTGCTTGTCGTCCTTTGCCCTGGGGATCACCACTCGGGCGCGAAGGCCGGTGACTTCCTCTGCCTGCTCGCGGGTTCGGATCTTGCGGTCGAGGCGACCGAGCATGATCGCCACGCCAAGCCCCAGCGCGCCGCCGACGAGAGCGCCGAGGGCTCCTCGGGTGGTTCGCGACTGTGGGGCGCCCAGGCCGCCTCCGTCAACTGCGACTGCCTGGGCGCTGGCGAGGGTGTTGAACACCAGCAGGACGGGTTCGGCGGTCAGCAGGTCGTTCTGTTCGAAGGCCACGCTGTACTGGCGTGAGATCGCGTCGCGCTGGGCCAGCAGCGCGGGATCTTCCGGAGCAGCGGCGAGCGCTTTGGTGACGTCGTCGAGTTGACCTTGCAGGTCGGTGAGGCGCTTCAGCGAGGCGGTCAGCCGGTCGGCGTACACCTGGTCTTGGCGGCTGGCGATGAAGGCGTTGGTCTCGGCGGCGAAGGTGTCGGCTACCAGCTCTGCTTTGGTGGCCGTGTCCTGGGTGGTGGTGAACGTGAGCGCGCCGGTGTTGATGTCGAAGCTGACGGTGACGGTGGCGGCCAGTTGGGCTGCGTTGCCGGCGAAGCCGACCTTGTCGCGCACGGCTTCGGGCACGTCGCCGGTGGTGGCGAACAGGGTGACCTGGCTGGGCGACACGGCGGTCTGGGTGGATTGGGCGAGCGCTGGGTTGTTCAGCAGCAGGGTGTGGGTCGCGGTGTAGCGCGTGGCCTGCGACTCCTCGCCCACCCGATCGGGGGTGGGTACGGCAGCGAGCGCTGCGCCGATGGAGGCGAACAACAAGATCAGCCACCATCGGCTTCTCACGGCCCCGAGTGCCGAAGGGTTGTACATGGTTCGTGTTCAGCTCCGGCAGGTCGACTGGAACTGAGAGCCTATTGCAGTTCCGGTGGCGACGAAAGGTCGCGAGCCGGCCACGCAGTGCGGTCGCCAACCACCCTCAGGTGGCGAGCAGGCCGATCACCGATCGCCGCAACCCGGCACGATCGGTGGCCGCATGCACCTGACCTGCCTCGATCAGGTCGCCAAGCACCTCGAACCAGGTCTGCTGAAGGCTGTGTGCGGCGAGTGCGGTCAACAGACTGGCGTCGCTCGGGTCATCCGTCTGGCACACCACACCGGCGAGTACGAGCGGCTCGAGGTCGGCGGGCGGTTCGAGCCCGATATCGCCCCATCGAAGCGCGGGCAACATCGGCGGGATCGTCACCTGCCCGTCGCGGGTGACGTCGACGTGCCAGGCGACCGACTCGGCCGCGCCCGCCTGCAGCAGCACGCGGTCGTCGGTGAGGTGTGGCCTGCCGGCTTCCACCAGCACGACACGTTCACCGTGCACGAACGGTCGCAGCCACACCCGCGCAGCTCCAGCCGGCGGTGGCCCGCAGTGGATGCCGCCCAGCACGGCGGCCAGCGCGTGCACCACCTGCTCAGGCGTACGCGACCGCGCCAGCACCACCGAACCGTGACGGAGGTGCGGGATGGTCGTGACGCCCCGCCCACCTGATGGTGCCGCGAGGTGAACGCTGAATGCCGGTGAACGCGACGCCAGTTCGTCGGCGATGTCGTCGTCGATCCAGGCGGCGAACACATCGCGCAGGAGCGCCAGCGACTCGACGGTGTCGGTCTGCACCGCGACCAGGGTCGCTCGATCGTCGCCGATGCGCAGCACCAACCGTGCCGCCCACACGGAGCGGTCGATCGGCGCGCCTCAAAAGTCGGGTGGGCAGGCGATCACCCGGCTGCCATCGGAAGCCGGCTCGCTGAGTGGTTCGAACCTGATGTGTGCGGGCCCGTCGTTTCCGTCGAGCAGTCCTTCATCGGCCAGGTGCCCGAGCGCATCCTGCACGTGGGCGGCCAGTTCGTCGCGGTCGCTGCCGAACGCTTCACACAGGTCGTCGACCATCTGCTCGACGGTCGTGGCGCCATCGCAGCTCACCCACACCGCTCCTGCCACCGCTCCGAGACGGTGGATGGTGCCGGTCGCTTCGCGATACAGCACGGCCTCGCCCTCGAAGACGGCGGTCTCGACGCCATCGACCGCGGCCGGCGTTGCTGAGTCGGGGAATCGTGCGGCCGCCATGCCCGAAGTGTATGCAAGCCGTTCGGCTCATCGGAGGGTGAGACCCATTCGCCGCGGCAGCGCCGACGGTAGCTTCACACCATGCCGATCCGTGTCCTGTGGGTGATCAAGGGGCTCGGGCCGGGCGGTGCCGAGACGTTGCTCGCCGCTGCGGCACGCGCGCACGATCGGGCGAAGTTCCACATCGAATGCGCCTACGTGTTGCCCTACAAGGACCACCTCGTCGGTCTCCTCGAGGCGGCCGGTGTGCGCACGCACTGTCTCACCCACAGCGACCGCGACCCGCAGTGGCCGCGTGCGCTCACCCAACTCATCCGCACCGGCGAGTGGGATGTGGTGCACGTGCACTCGCCCCTCACCGGCTCGGTGGCTCGTGCCGCTGTTCGGTCGATGGGTGCGAGCCGGCCCAAGTTGGTCACCACCGAGCACAACGCGTGGGGCACCTTCAATGCCGGCACGCGGTGGCTGAACCAGGCCACGTCGCGTTGGGACGACGCCACCTTCGCGGTCAGCGACGAAGCTCGCGACTCGATGCCTGCGTCGATGGAGGCGATCACGCTCACCCACGGCATCGACGTGGACCATGTCGCCGCGTTCGCCGCCGAGCGAGCGGCGGTGCGAGCCGAGTTGGGCGTCGACGACCACACGTTCGTCATCGGCACGGTCGCCAACTTCCGGGTGCAGAAGGACTACCCCAACCTGCTCCGAGCGGTGCAGGCGCTCGGCCCCACGGCGCGACCGGTGCGGTTCGTGGTGGTGGGCCAGGGGCCGCTGGAAGCCGAGACGAGGGCGCTCGCCGATCAGCTCGGCGTCGACGATCGGGTGACGTTCACCGGGTTCCGCGCCGATGCGGTGCGGGTGATGGCCGGCTTCGATGCGTTCACGCTGTCGTCGAGTTGGGAGGGCCTGCCGGTCGCGCTGATGGAGGCCCTGTCGCTGGGTCTGCCCGTGGTGGCGACGGCGGTGGGAGGCGTCGCCGAGGCACTGCACGACGGCGAGGATGCGATCCTGGTGCCGGCCTCCGATCCTGAGGCGCTGGCAGCCGGATGGCGTCGGCTGGTGGACGATCCAGAGCTGTGCTCGCGGCTTGCCGCAGCCGCAGCTGCCCGGGCTCCCGAGTTCGGTGTCGCCCGAGCCATTCGCGAGATCGAGCAGGTGTACGAACGTTTGGCGCCCGCGAAGGCGGCCGCAGTCGCCACGGAAGCACCCAAACGGGCGCGTCAACCATCCGGTCTCGTCATCCGACCGGCGACGCACGACGACCGCGAGGCCGTGTTGGCCCTCCTGCGCCGATCCCTCGGATGGAGCGACGACCCCCGGTTCACCGAGCTCTACCGCTGGAAGCACGAGACCAACGCGTTCGGCCCGTCGCCCACGTGGGTCGCCACCGACGGCGATCGTGTGGTGGGGGTGCGCATCTTCATGCGGTGGGAGTTCGTTCGTGGGGGCCACGTGCTGCGCGCGGTGCGTGCCGTCGACACCGCCACCGACCCCGACTGCCAGGGCCGAGGCCTGTTCACCGCACTCACGATGCAAGCGCTCGATGAGATGCGTGCCGACGGGGTCGACTTCGTGTTCAACACCCCCAACAGCCAGTCGCTGCCCGGCTATCTGAAGATGGGCTGGCGTCAGGTGGGCAAGCTGCCGGCGGCAGTGCGGATGCGTTCGCCGGCGAGCGGGCTGAGGATGCTGAAGGCACGGGTGCCGAGCGAGCACTGGTCGCGGCCGACCGCCGCGGGTGTGGAGTTCGAGCAGTGGGCCGACAAGGCCTCGTCGTTCGAGCGAGTTGCCGAGTTACCCGTTCGAACCTTGGCGACCAACACGAGCGAGGCGTTCTATCGCTGGCGGTTCGGCATGCCCGAGTTGAACTACCGGGTGATCGAAGGCCGAGGCGGTGCCGTGGTGGTGCGTGCCCGCGGTCGCGGCCCTGCTGTGGAACTGGTGCAGGTGGCCTCGTTCGGCCTCGATGCAGCCGACACCGACCGGGTGGCGGCGACGGCGATGCAGCGGATCGGCGCCGATCACGTCATCCGTCTCGGAACCGGCCGGCCGAGCACCGGGTTCCTGCCACTTCCTGGCGGCGGACCGATGTTCACGTTCCGGGCGCTCAACGAACAGGGCATGCCACCCCTGCCGAACTGGTCGCTCACCATGGGCGACATCGAGCTGTTCTGACCATGGCCGAACCCAAGGTGCTGATCGTGATCGCCTCGGCCAGTCGTCGCGGCGCCGAGGTGGAAGGCGTCGAGTTGGCCAAGCAGTTGCAGCTGCGCGGTCTGGACGCATCGGTGGTGTCGCTGGCACCTTCGTCGGGTGGGTTGGGGCTTGCGGTCGAGGTGCTGGGCGATGCGCCCCTGGGTCTGGCCACGTTGCGCCAGCTCCGCCGTCGGGCTCGACGAGTGGATGTGGTGATTGCGTACGGCTCCACCACGCTGCCGGCGTGCGCGATCGCCCTGGTCGGTTCGAGGCGGCCGTTCGTCTATCGCAGCATCGGCGATCCGAGGCGTTGGTCGAAAGGGGGTCTCCATCGCCTTCGGACGGCGTTGCTGTTCCGCCGAGCGCGTGCGGTGGTGGCGTTGTGGCCAGAGGCGGGGGAGGCGATCGTCGACCTCTATCGCGTTCGGGCGGACCGCGTGAGTGTGATCCCCAATGCGCGCGATGGGCAGCATTTTCGCCCTGCCTCATCGTTGGAGCGGGCAGCGGCGCGCCAGGAGCTCGGCGTTCCTCCAGAAGCAACAGTGGTCGGGTTCGTCGGTGCGCTCAGCAGCGAGAAGCGTCCGTTGCTCGCGATCGAGGCGGCGATGCTGGTGGACGGTGCCCATCTGCTGATGGCAGGAGACGGCCCGATGCGAGACCAGGTGCGGGCGGTTGCCGAGGCATCGAACGGCAGAGTGCACATGCTGGGTTCGGTCGACGATGTGCGACCTGTGCTGTGGGCGTGCAACGTGCTGCTCAGCACCAGTTCGACCGAAGGCATGCCCGGCTCGCTGATCGAGGCGAGGATGTGCGGCATTCGGATCGTGGCGACGCGAGT
This sequence comes from Actinomycetota bacterium, assembly GCA_043755475.1. Taxonomy (GTDB): domain Bacteria; phylum Actinomycetota; class Acidimicrobiia; order Acidimicrobiales; family Ilumatobacteraceae; genus VFMC01. Next base: position 1,949 of record JAYUSX010000060.1, on the reverse strand, counting down.
GGGGGCGGTGCCGCTCGTGCTCGACGGGACCGCCGGGGACATGGTTCCAGTCGACGCGACGCCGGCTGAGTTCAGCAAACATCTCCAACGAGGCGACACCCTCGGCTTGCACTCCGACTCGGGCGAGTTCGATTGGGAGCGCGTCGGCCGCGCATGGCACCGGCTCATCTGCTCCATCGCGTAGCGATCGTTTGGCGTCGACCAGGGTGGAGGGGCTACTTGGCCGGCTTCTTGGGCGCGGGTCCGAAGGCCTTGACCAGCTCGACCCAACCCAGCCGTTCGCGCAGCGGCGCGAGTACCGGATCGACAACCGCTTGCACCCAGATGCCTGGAGCGACGAGAAGTGATCGGCGTAGATGCGTCACTGCCCGGTCGAATTCCCGGCGGCGGGTGAAACAGCACGCAAGGTTGTAGTGGGTCTTCGCCGACGACGAGTGAAGCTGGCTGACCGCGTCGATGATCGACAGCGCAAGGCCGGACGGAGTGTTGGGCCCCTTCGGCGGTGCGAGTTTGACCTCGGCTGTCGACAAGACCACCTGTGCGAGCTCGAGGGTTCTCCCCGCTGCGTCGGGCAGAGCCAAGCCCTGGTGCATACCGACTTCGAGCGTAAGACCTGCCGCCAAGACCGTCGCGGGTGTCGCCGCCAGGTCAGCGAATGCCGACATCGCTGAGCCATCGTGTGCTTCTCCACCGGGGCCACGGGTGCGGACGATCTCGAGGACCTGATGGACCGATGAGAACGCGAGCACCATGAGTTGTTCGAGCGTTGGTGACCCGGGGGGTAGCGATCCTTCCGGCGATGAACGCACCGATGCCAGCAGATTCGCGGTCAGAGACGCGCGGTTGAAGTGTGCTCGCTGGCGCTCCACCGACCCAGCAGGCAGCGGCCCGGCCTGGTCCTCGGTTCCGAGCAACGCACTGAGCATGGCGATCGCCACAGAGATGTCGGACGTCGATGCACTCGTGCCGATCGCGAGCGCAAGGTTCGCTTCGGCTGCATAGTTGGAGGCATCCAGGCTCAGCGCCTCGGAGCAATAGCGCCGTGAGGTCGCGATGTCCGATGCGGTGAACGCGGCGTTGCCCGCCAGCAACGCTCCGTAGCTCCGCGCCTCACCGGTGGGAAGGCCGGCGCGCCGAAACGATTCGCGCTGCGCGTTCTTCGCAGGTTGCGCAGCGAGCAGTGTCCATCCCGCTGCATACGCCGATGCCATCTCGAGTTCAAGGTTGTCATCGGCATGATCGATCACCCGCCAGCTGGTGGACGTACACGTCTTGCCGCGGTGGAGTTCAGCGGTCGCTCGGCGAATGTTGGGTGCATCGACGCCACCTCCGATTCCGAGCACGACAGCTGTCGGCCGTGGTGTGGTGATCGCCTTGATCAAGGTGTCCAACACCTTGAGGCGAGCGTCGACGTCTCCGAACTGCGGCATCGGCACCTCGGCCTCGGGGTTGCCGCCGATTTGAAGCACCACGTTGTGTGTCTCGGTGAGCTGGCGAAGCCTCACTCGGGTCAGTGCTGCGAGCGCTCTTGCGTCGTCTCCGAACCCGTCGCTGAACTTCAGAAGTCGACGTGAGTGGTTGACAACTCTGGCGATGAGCGCGGCAACCACGACGGCCAACATGGCAAGGAGCAGCTGCGAGAAGATCGAGAGCTCGCTGTACCACCCAATAGGAAAGTCGGGCTCATTGTCCAAGCCGTCGGTGACCCGCTCGGCCGATGCTCCGGCTTTCAGTGCCTCCACGACTACCTCGTGTGCCTCGGTCTCGAAGCCCTTGCTCTGCAGCGCACGCGCGACCACGAACGGGTCGGGAGTCTCTCCGGCCGGCACAAGTGCGTCGAGCACGTCCTGGGCCGAAGTGTTTCCCGCATCGAGGGCCAGGGCGCCGAGGGCCAGAAGGCGTGCAGCGTCATCGTTGTTGTGCTCGTGCGCTGACTTCGCGCGAGCTGC